>JAJQEJ010000023.1 GCA_021201735.1 Oscillospiraceae bacterium
TACTCTTTGGCAATATTGCTCCTTAATCTTTTCGTGCGGTTGCCCTGCCAAAAGGCATGGTTGCTTTGTGCATCATGAAAGCAATGCACGTCTTGACCTTGCTCCCGACAGGCAGTCGGTTCTCACCGGTGGACCTCATTAAGGCCATCATCATACTGTCTCACGATTGGGGCACGGCTTGTATTTTGCATTTTGCTACAGGGAAAAAATCAGCCGACCTGATATGTTTCGACATATTTCAGCTGACAGGTGATGCTACGATGCCAGTTATGCCTTGGCCATCATCTCTTTGATTTGATCGAGCCTATATGGCTCCTTCAAATAAATTCCCCTTGGGCACCGGCAAAGCCCTGGGAGAGTGCCCACATCGCGTCGGCCCCCAATGAATACGCAACAGCCTACGACTATATTGTGACAGGTAAAATTCCAGAGGAGAACGGTGACTTTGAGAACACGAGCATCACGCTGACCGCCGCCCTTGATATGGGTGCCGTATGGGATAATGGTGAAATTGTCGCTTCGCTGAGTGAGCCTTATCTGCCCATCGGCGGAAGATACCATTATGAGGGTAACAACGACGCCGTGATCTTTGACGGAACCTTTGACGGCAACGGCCATAAGATTTACAACATTCAGTTTTACGGTTACGGTAGGTGATGCTGACATGGACGTTGCTATTCTTCTCAAAGGCGATACCAATCGGGATGGGGTAGTTAATATGAATGACGTAATTCTACTTCTTACCGTTGTAGAGGGAGATGCGGTTTTAGATTGGTAACATTCCTCCGTCCATGCGGTTAACCCCAACATAGCAAATCAACTGAATCAAAAAGGACTAAACTGCACCCCAGCAGTCATTCAGTATACCAATACTGTCTCACGATTGGGGTGCAGTTCGCGTTTTACGCTTTACTGCAGGGGAAAAGTCGATCCGTTCGACGTGCCTCGACGCTTTTTGTTCTGCGTTTGGTGATACTATGCCACCATGGACACATTTTTGTTACTATATACACTTGGAATATAATTAATTCCGATATGTTTGTAAATTTTTACATCTGATTTGTAATATTATTTGCACCATTCTAAGGATTGTTTATCGCTTCGATTTGATTGGGATCTATATGGTTCCTTCAAATAAATTCCCCTTGGCACCGGCAAAGCCCCGGGGGCCTCCCACATCGCGTCGGCCCCCAAAGAAAAATAATGCTCCTAAATCCGACTCCCTAACGCGCATGCTATGGGACAGGATCGAGGCACTGTTCCCCACCGGGAACAGCCGCCGACAGCACAACTGGAAACGGTTGTGTTTCCCTTTTTGGAACGGAGAGATATAGCGGGAGCAAAGGACAGGAGGTGTTATTTGCTCACAGTACTCTTCGGCCAATTTGCGGTTATGGAACGCTGGCCGAAGTATTTTTGTCCCCAAAATTTTTACGAAAGAGTGTGATGAACATGCAAAAACGACTTACCAAAAGCGCCTTCTCCGTAATCCTCACGCTGGCCATGGTTGTCAGTCTGATGTCGGGAATGGCCTCGGCTTTCGCCTATGACGAAGACCTCGCGGATGACACCTATGTGATCACTGACACAGAAGCGGCCTCTGACGCAGAAGACGCCACCGACGCGGAGGCAGTCTCTGACGAAGAAGACGCCACCGACGCGGAAGCAGTCTCTGACGAAGAAGACGCCACCGACGCGGAAGATATGACCGAGGAAGAAGTAGACGTCGGTGCGGAAGTGGACTTGGACACGGAAGCCCCTTCTGATGAGCCCTCCTCCTCTGCTGCCTCTGTTACTACAGAAGAGGATGTCATCTATCCCGATACGGTCAGTGCCACTGCGCTGAACACCACGACCGATATCACGGTTACCAGTTCCGGGTATACGATATCGAGCAATGGTACATACCATATTGTCGCGGGTTCCACCGGCGTGATTACCATGACGTCTGCCGTGACAGATGCCGTCTTTATCGGCAACGGGGCAGCGTTCGACAGTGACGGCATGATGACCAGCACACCTTATAGCAACCTGTTTTTTGACTGCTCTGCTGCCAGTGGCATCCAGCTTACCATGCAGGACATCTACATCAACAACACAAGCAACTACGTAGGTGGCGCTTACCGCAACATGATCAATTTTAACGGCATGGGCAACACACTGATCATTAACGAAACGTGCGTGCTCGATCAGGACACAAATGCCACAAACAAAGCCGCACTCCACGTGGCCAGAGACAGCGGCCTCACCATTGAAGGAGACGGCACCCTTTACATGTATAAATATGAGCAGGGCGCTGGTATCGGCGGTGATTCCGGTGAGCTAAATGGTGATATCACCTTTGCGATGACCGGCGAAGGCTATATCAAGGGCAGCAAGCAGGGCGCGGTGATCGGCGCGGGCGCAAATGCGTCCAGCACGACCGACACACCGGGTGCCGTGACATTTGAGCGTGGGACGTACAATTTTGTGGGCATGGCCCGCGGCGCAATCATCGGCGGCAGCGCGGGGAGTCTCGCAAGCGCGGGCACCGACGTGATTGTCAATGGCGGCACGATCAATATTAATGTGGACTACAGTGGTGCTGCAATCGGCGGCGGCGGATACGCCTCGGGCAATGACGCGAGCGGCGGCACCGTTCACATCAACGGCGGATCTCTGCGTGTCTATATTGACACGAACGCTGCAAACAATGCCGGCTGGGGCGCTGCAAACGCCGGCGTAAACGACACCGCCATCACCGCATTGAAGGTAAATGACGGCGGGGAAACGGTCTACAAGTGTGTGTTCGACACGGATGTTCTCGCTGGCGGCTCTAACGCGTATAGCAACTTCTCCGTCGAGGTCGACGGCGCTTTGTACTACGACGGCGGTCTGCATGAATACATCTTCCGGCAGGAGGGCATTGACAAAAATGTGGAATGGCCAACCGTCACCTCCACGCCCAGCAACTGGGTGGATGGCGACGATACCTGCCTGTACTTCTACCTGACCGGCGAGGACCACACCATAACCGTCGGCGACCAGACCTTCACCGCGGTATTTGAATCCGAGTACGCCAATACCGATGTGGAACATAGCGCCGGCGCTTTTAGCATTGTCAGCGGCGGTGCGGAAAATCCTTCCCCTGAGGTTCCCACAATTTCTACGCAACCCGCGGATGGCGATTATACCGTTGGCGATACGGCAGACGCACTTTTCATTGAGGCGTCTCTCAGCCGAACCGGCGGTTCCCTGAGCTACCAGTGGTATTCCAACACAAGCAAGGCGACGACCGGGGCCACCGCCATTTTGGGCGCTACCAGCAACAGTTATACTCCCTCCACCAGCACGGCGGGTACCACTTATTACTACTGCGTCGTGACAAACACAGTGGATAATCAGGCCTCTGTGGCCACCTCCGATTTCGCGGCCGTGGTCGTGCGTGCTGCACTGACAGATCTGGATCTTTGGACGGGACGTGCGGTGGACTTCAGCTGGTATGAACCTCACGAAACGGATTATTTCATTTCTACCCCCGCCCAGTGGAATGCGCTGGCATGGATCGTCGGCGGAGATCTGACCATATTTGATGAATACGCAACCGCCTACGGCTACATTGTGACAGGCGAAATACCCGAGGAGAACGATAACTTTGAGAACGCGACCATCGCGCTAACCGCCGACCTTGATATGGGTGCCGTATGGACTAATGGTGTGATGGTCGCTTCGCAAAGTGCGCCTTATCTGCCCATCGGCGGAAGATACCATTACGAGGGCAACAACGACGCTGTGATCTTTGACGGAACCTTTGATGGCAGCTTTGATGGTCGGGGCCATACAGTCTACAATATTTATGCATACCATGCTGGTTATGACTGTGTGATCGGCTTGTTCGGTGAGGTCGCCGGCGCTGATAGCGTGATTGAAAATGTCTGGGTAGATCAAGCGAGATTTGAAGCCGACAGCGCAGCCGGCTCCTTCGCGGGTGGTATTGTCGGCAGGCTAAATGGTGCCAATGCCATCGTGCAGGGATGTATGAATTACGCTACCATGGTTTCATCAGGCAGCTATGGTAAAGGGACCGGCGGTATTGTAGGTACCGTTTGGGCCGGACAAGGCGTATACGATTGTTGTAATGTCGGCTCGATTTGTTCTGAGGATAAGTATTCGGCAGGTATTGTAGGAAACCTGCAAGTTGGTACTGTTCAAAGTTGTTTTAACTGGGGACAATTGGATAGGAACCTTGTAGGGGTCGCAATCGCGGTGGTGAATGGTGAAAATACAGATATTGTTAATTGCCTTTATCTTTATGATGTAAGTGAGCGTGAAACTCCTTATGGTGTCAGCGACACCCAGAACAATGATCTTACCGCAGCGTACGCAGGGAAATTGACGACTACCGTCTATACTAGTTTTAGCACGCGGCAAGCAGCTAACACGCTTGCGGCAGCAGCATTGGCTAGCGGCGGATGGAGCACCATGTACAAAGCACTGGGAACATCAGGGGGAGCTTATTATCTGGTACCCATTGCGTTTGAATATTGAATGGCTTATGAGAATGCGCGTAGGTCAGACTATAAACTGCATGTAAAGGAGATAGGCATTTAGTATGCGACAATTAGTTTACAGGGCGGTCTCCATTCTGCTGGTGCCGGTTCTGCTCATCGCTCTATGCATCGGCATGGGCATACCGGCGCGAGCCGAAGGCGATCCTCAGCTCATAGCGACGCTTGACAAATCGGTGATCCAATATAGTGAAGATGAAGATCAATACATTACCATGGACATTGCTTTGGATCAGGAGGTAAGCGCGGTATACTACAAAGGGAGTTTTATGCAAGGAAACTCCCTCGACCTGACCTCCACAAGCTCATCACTACAATTATCCTCTGCGGTAGCGAAAGACTGGCCATCGAGATTTGAATTCAATAACACGCTTGGAACGTTTGAGAATTATTCTTTTGATCTTGACGATGTTGAAACTTTGGAGTCATTGGAGTCTCTGGTTACGTGTGCAATCCTGGTGCCGGCGGGCACCCCGGTGGGCGAATATACGGTGGGTGCCAAGAACGTTTCCGTCTCAGCAACATACAACGGGCCACTGAGCTACATCATTAGGCTAGCAACAGTTTCCACCACGTTCACCATACAGGAAGAAGCAGTTCAGGAGCCTGAGCCCACTGATCCCGGTGAGGGAAGCACGCTGAATTACAGCATCGCTCTGACAACCGATTCGGCTGTTGTCAATCCGGGTGATACCTTTGACGTGGATGTCACCATCAACGGGGATGAGGACTTCGATGCCGCTATGTTCACCGTTACATACGACACCAGCCGCTTTGCGTATGTGGACGCAACCTGGAGCAACAAAAAATCAATGTACGGGGTGAATCCCGACGCGGAAGCGGGGACGATAAAAGTGATCAACTGCGTGATGGGTTCTGAATCGCTGATCCCCATCGGGGAGACGATGATCACCCTTCAATTCCGCGCGCTGGATGTCACCGGTACAACCGACAGCAGCATGACTGTCTCAGACGCGGAGATCGAAACAGCGGCCTCCTCTGTGCGAGACTCTGCAGTCACCGTGCAGGTTACCACAACGGATCTCACCATGACGGTCAGCGAACAGTATACGGTTTCCTTCTATGAACAGGACAGCACGCTCATAGGAAGCTACACCGTCGGCTACAACGGCAAACTCGGCGACGTGATCGAATCACTGCCTGCCGCCGCGTCTTTGGCTCACTATGACTTCATCGGCTGGAGTACCGATGGGGAAAATGCTACGGACGACATTCTGAATCTGCCCGTCACGTCAAACGTCAGCTATACTGCCCTTTACGCGGTAAAAGCGTATGCTGTATCGCTGGTGAACGATGCTGCCTATCCCGCATTTACGCTTTCGGGTGCTGCCACCGCCACCTATGATGCGCCTTACACCGTTACGCTCAACGGGTACGACGACACCGGCTACCTGTTCACCGTCACATACGCCGCAGATGGCGCTGTCGCGCAGACCGCTGTGAATAACGGCGACGGCACCTTCACCATCCCCGCGGGCGGCATCACAGGTGACGTCACAATTACCCTTACGGTAGAACCGCCCAGTGTGGCATTTGAAATCGTACAGGACTATGTGACCGGCTACAGCCTGCTTCTGATTTCCGGCGACCAGGCCGCGCCTTACAGCTATGATGGCAACCCCATGTACTGGGTGGAGGCTTACGACGCGTTTGCATATTTGATCGACGGCACCTACAGCGAAACTGAGGTGGCACCGCTGATTACAGCAAATAGCGCGGGCTATGACACCATCGAAAGGAACAGCCTTGATGTAAACGCCGACAATACCGTCGGCCTGAAAGATCTGGTCGCGGCATCGACCTGCTACTCCGCGGGCTATGCCATGACCTATGCGAATATATATTCCTATTTGACTGCAGACGTCAACGCCGACTACGTGGTCAACGCCACCGATGTGGGGCTCATTTTCGATGCGATATTCTGATTTCTAACCGGCTCATGGCACACTCCGCTATACGCTTCAGGCGGGCGGAGTGTGCCAGCTCATTATGACAGCTGAGTCGGCATTGACTAAGGAGGAAGTGCGTTATGAGACGCGTTTTAAAGCTGGTATTGGCCGCATGTGTACTGTGTTCAGCGCTGGCCATGCCTGCCTTTGCGGATGTGACCCGCGCGAGCGGCCTTACGGTCACCTATGATCTGACATCGGGCGGCACAAACGAAGTGACCGCCAAATCCGGCGATGTGATCACCGTAACGTTCACAATGCGTAACACGGATAGCACCAGTTATCAAATATCGACCCTGCAAAACGAAATCATATTTGATCAGACTTTTTTTGAATACGTGGAGGACTCCGCCGCGGGCGTCAGGGACGGCGCGGCAGTGCAGCGTCTGACCCGTCAGCCGAGCGGGCAGCATATTATACAGTCTTTTTTTGTGTCAGCGCAGAAGGGCGGCACGAGCTTTGACGCGAGCACTGTGTTTTGCACCTTTCAGCTTAAAATCATTGGCACCACCGGCAGCGGTGTTGTCCAAACCGATGCCCCTTTGGCATATGACGGCAACACCGATTACATAGAAATTAACGTGCAAAATCTCACCGTGCATATAGATGCGGACACTGATCCAGGCATTGATTCCGGCACCGGCACCGATTCCGGAAATAGCGCCGGAAAAAGCTCCGGCAGCTCTAAAAACAGCACCACAACCGACGCGGCGGCCACTGAGACCCCCGCCCCGACGGAGGAGATCGACAATAGTGCGGTGCCTCTGACTAGTACCCCCAGCTTTATCGACGTTTCTGAAAGCGACTGGTATCACACAGCTGTGAGCTATGTCGCGGCGAAGGGCTGGTTTGAGGGCACTGCCGAAAATACGTTTACGCCGAATGGCCCTATGACCCGCGCCATGTTCGCCACCGTGTTGCTACGGATATCGGGAGAGGACGCGAGCGGCATCACAAGCTGCCGGTTTGACGATGTGGAGGATAGCGCGTGGTATATGCAGGCGGTGGAGTGGGGCGCGGCACGCAACCTGATCCTCGGCGTGGGTGGAAACAAGTTCGACCCGAACAGCGCGCTGACGCGCGAGCAGATGGTTGTGCTGTTCTACCGCTATCTGAACAATTACAAAAGCCTGACCGTCACAGGGGAAGGCACCGCAATGAGCAGCTTCTCCGACGACGCCGCGGTAAGCGACTGGGCGTCCGCAGAAATGGCCTGGGCGACAGAGCGGGGCGTGATCAAGGGTACCGGAAACAGGCTTGCCCCTGGGGCGGCAACCACAAGAGCTGAGGCGTCGCAGCTCATTACAAACATCTTCACACAACTGGACGCGCAGGATGACGGCGCGTAGCCCCTGGAAAGGATTGCATGCGATGAAACGAGAATGCGAAAGGGCAGGCAAAAAGATACTGATCTGGCTGATGGTACTTGCCATACTGGCAAGCCTGTTTGTAGGTGTGGTGCCCTCCCCCGCGCGCGCAACGGACGATGATCTCGGCGTCTGGGACGGGTCACTGGATTTTTCCTGGTTTGACGAAGAGGACCTGCAGAGCGAGTACCATATTTCTAAGGCGGCCGAATGGGCAGCGCTTGCCTGGATCTGCTCGGAAGACCTGTATTATCTGCGCGATAACCGGGACACCATTCGAGATGCCACCAATGGCAATGTAACCAATATCGTCGGTACGCTGCCAACGCAGCAGTATACCTTTGACGGGGTGTGGATTTATCTGGAGAGCGACCTTGACATGCGCGGTTATGTGAGTCCAACGACCGGAGAGTGGACAGGCGATTTCAATTATTACCCGATTGGCGGGGAATATCAAAACGACGGCTATGCGCATGAAACGAATCAAGACATCTTCTTTGGCGTGTTTAACGGGAGCTTTGACGGCCAGGGGCACATGGTAGCCAATATATACTGTACCCGCGGCTGGGGTGCCGCCGAGAACAAAGATGTGGCCTACTACCAGTCGGCAGGGCTGTTTGGCCGCGTGGGCGCGCCGGACACAGTATCGCCACCGGAAGTGGACATCATGATTGAAAACGTGGCGGTGAGCGGATATATCGAGAGCGCCCGCAGCGTCGGCGGCATTGTGGGAAAGACTCTGCATGTCGCAAGCGGCTACTCGGTGACCATCCGCAACTGCATGAACTATGCCACGGTGAGCGATTCCGACAAAAAGGGCGTGGGCGGCATTGTCGGCTCGGCCTATAACGGATGCAATATACTAAACTGTGTCAATTTTGGAACGATCATTTGTGACATGCAAAATGGCGGCGGCATTGCCGGCATCAGTGAGGCGACCTGCATCAGCTGCTATAACGTGGGCGATATCACGCAGACGCCGGGCAATCAGGGCCAGGCATACGGCACCGACGGTAACGGGAATACAGAGCTGATTAATTTCTATTACGCGCTCAGCTCGGTGATTGATTACGGCTCCCCCGCCGTCTATAGCGCATACCAGAGTCAAGCCGCGTTTGATTTTACCGGCCTGTCCGCGGCGGATATGCAGGGTACCGCGTTTCTCTCCCTCATCAACAAATATGCCAATGAAAATACAGCTTGGGGCAATACAAACGGCAAGTGGACCTTTTCGGCCACATACGGCAGTTTCCCTGTCCCGGCGGTGTTTGCGGATGGGTCGTATGTGGAACCGGATCCGGGCGATTCGGGCGGGTCCGGCGGCGATAGCACCGACTATCTCGTGACGCTGTGCGGGGAGAACAACTTTACGGCCTACATTGATGGTTCCGACACCGCATACCGCACAAGCGGTGTGTTTACCATGCGCACAGGCCGCACCGCCTCGATTGAGATTGTGCCCGATGAGGATTACATGATCTCCAACGTACTGAGCAACGGCAGTGCCACGCTCCTGTCCGCGGAGACCCCCGGCTTTTACACCCTCTACAATGTCAAAGGAAACACGGAGATTGAAGTGCGAACGGCCGCCAGCTGCAGCCATCAATACGTGGAAATGGAACGGCAGGAGGCCACCTGCACCGAAGAGGGTTTTGTCCGCTCTGTATGCAGCAAATGCGGCGAGGAATTGGTCGAAGTACTCGCCGCGCGCAACCATGATGACTGCGAAACGACCGTGGTAGCGCCGACCGAGACGGAGCGGGGGTATACGCAAACCACATGTAACCTGTGCGGTTACACATCGGAAAGTGACTACACGTGGCTTGTCCGCTTTGTCACAAACCGCACCGCCGTGCTGGACCCCGTGATCGTCCCGGAAAACGAGACGCTTGACGCGCCGGCGCTTGACACGCTGGCCGACGGGGATGGGCGGCAGTTTGCCGGCTGGTATACCGACGAGGCGCTTACCAAACTCTACAACTTCGACGAACCGGTTACCTCCAGCCTCACGCTGTATGCCGACTGGTCGTTCACCGCGTACAAAATTGCGTTTAACGGGAGCAATGCCTCCGCTTATATCGGCGGCGAGGCGACAGGCGAATATATTGTACGCGCGGCGGACGAGTCGGTGACCTTTACACCGGTTGCAGGCCCCGGAAGCGTCATAGCCGGCGTGCGTACCAAGGCGAGCGCCGCGGTGGACATCTGGGACGGGGAGAGTATCGCCGACACGTGGGAAGGGAGCGGCACAGCTGCTGATCCGTATCAGATTGATTCGGGTGCCGCGCTGTCCTATCTCGCGGAAATGGTAAATGGCGGCACACCTTACACAGGGGACTATTTTTCCCTGACAAGAGATATTGATCTGGACGGACACGACTGGATTGCCATCGGATTATCGGCCGCAACCTTCCGCGGTACGTTCGACGGTAACGGCTATTCCGTCAGCAATCTGTACATTGACGATACGGATAAAAGCTATTGCGGGCTGTTCGGCTGCCTTGGCAACGACTGCGCGATTCGCAACCTGACCGTGACCGGGTCGGTACGGGCAAAATCTTATGCGGGCGGCATCGCGGGCCGGACGACGGATGTTGTCATTTCGGGCTGTGTGAGCTACGTGGATGTGGTAACGGTAGCGTACGCGGGCGGCACCGGCGGCATCGCAGGCTATGTAATGGGGACGGCGACGACTGTGCTGGAGGACTGTGTCAATTACGGCGTGGTCAGCGGCTTTCAGGCGGGCGGCATTGTGGGCTATCAGTATTGCGCCACGGTGCAGGACTGCACCAACTACGGCTCGATCAGCGGCGGCTATAATGTCGGTGGAATTTCCGGGTTGCTGACGTCCTCCTCAAGCTATGCGGCCGTAGTACAGCGCGCCGCGAATGAGGGCGCCGTCTCCGGCACAGACGATGGCGCTGCGGCGGGCGGCATCGCGGGGCGAGCGCTTGCTACAGATGGCAGCTCTGTCAAGGCGGTGAGCGTTTCCGCTTGCTATAATATGGGCAATGTATCCAACGCGGGCAGTTGCAGCGGGGGTGTGGTTGGCAGCACCTCCGGCACCAATGTCAGCGTGGCAGATTGCTATAACCGCGCAAGCGTTGCCTTTCAGTCCACCAAAACGCTGACGCACTATGTGGGCGGCATCCTTGGCGAGGCGACCACGGGTATGACCCTCAAAAACTGCTATCACGCAGGCGCGATCAGCGTTGGCTCCTCCTCCTATTCCGGGGAAATCGCGGGGAAGCTCACCAGCGTAAGCACCGTGTCCAACAACTATTGGAGTACGGATGGTACTTCCGGCTGGGGCTCGCCTACTTATTCGACATTGCTTTATAGCGGCTGCGCAAAAAAAGTGAGCGAGAGCGCCCTCCAAGGCATGGCCGCAACCCTCGGCACCGCGTACATGGCCGACAGCGACGCAATCAATGACGGCTTTCCTGTCCTCACATGGCAAACGGCTGCGGAAACAGGCGGTGACGACGAGAGCGGGGTCTGCCGCCTTATCAATAACGGAGACGGCACGTACACGATTTCTGAAATCGCGGGCGACCTTGTGGTCTATATCGAGACGCAACAGGTCACGTGTACCGTCACATTTGAGACCGGCGCGGGCACAGCGGTTGCGGCCCAGAGTGTGCCGTATGGCGGAACAATCGTAACGCCCACAGAGCCGACCTATAGCGGTTATCGCTTGGACGGCTGGTATTTAGACGCCGCATGCACGCAGTTGTTTGATTTCTCCACACCCGTCACCAGCTCGTGTACCCTTTACGCGAATTGGGTGCTGCTGTATTACAAGGTGACGTATCAGGTGCTGGGCGACGGTACTTACTACGAGGAACATGTGGACGAGAGCAGCGCGGATCCCTGGCAGGCCGCCGGACCCGAAGAGGACCCGGTCAAGGAGGGCTACCTGTTCTCCGGCTGGTATACAAGCCAACTGTGCACCGCGCAATACTTATATGATTTTTCAGCTGTCCTCACCGGGGATCTCGTCCTCTACGCAGGCTGGAACAAGGAGATTTGTACCGTAACCGTCGATGCGGACAACGGGGATGACCCCGCACAGCAGCAGGTCGCGTATCTGGACTACGCGAGTAAGCCGCCGCAAAATCCGGAAAAGGCGGGTTATGTCTTTACCGGCTGGTATCACACCGCAGCGGACGGCACGGTGGATGCGGCGTCCCCCTATTATTTTTCCACCACTGCGGTGACGGGGGATACCACCATCAAGGCGCGGTGGGCGCGCGCGCGTGTGGTAACCTTTGCAACCGATCCCGCAGACGCGCGCGTCAACGTGACGTATGGCGGACTTGCGGTTACCCCGGACGCCGATCACACCTACACCCTTGCGGAGGGAGAGACATATCTTTACACGGTCTCCGCCCCGGACTATCGCACAGCCAGCGCCGCCTTTGTCGCCGGGGAACCGGAAGAGGATATGCAGGACGCCCCGGCAGAACCCATCACCCTTTCCGTCGCGCTGGAATATGCGGGGTCTTTTGACGTGGACTTTGCCGGTGACGCGGATTTCTATGTGGATGGCGAGGCTACAACGCACACCACCGTCTCTGCCGGTGAAAGCCTGTCCTTTGGGGCGCAGGTTGCGGCAGGCCAGGAGATGACGCGCCTGCATATCGACAGTGACGCGTGGGAGGACAGCTTCGTTTTCGCCGACGTTTGGGATGGCAGGGCGGTGGACGCCGACTGGACGGGCAGTGGCACGGATACCGATCCCTACCTGATCACAAGCGCCGCTCAGCTTGCGGGCGTGGCGTGGTACATCACAACGTATGAGGTCACACTCAAGGGCGTCTGCTTCCGGCTGGTGTCGGATATCGACCTCGACGGTTACCAGTGGTCGCCCATCGGCGGAAACGGCGGCACCTACCGCAGTTTTCAGGGTGTGTTTGACGGCGGCGGCCACACCGTAAGCAATCTCTACATCGCCAGCGGGAACAGCTATGTCGGGCTGTTCGGACAGATCATCAACGCCAAAATCAGCAATTTGACACTTGCCTCTGTCTATATCAGGGGAGGAAGCTGCGTCGGCGCGGTGGCCGGTTACGCGTTGAGCGGCAGCGAAATCAGCAACTGCTCCGTTTCCGGCACGGTCATCGGTCAGTTCTCAACGTCCACATCCATCAGCGTCGGCGGGCTGGTCGGCAGTCTGGATGGTACCGTCACCAACTGCGCGAACACAGCAAGGGTTACGGGTACGACGCGCGTGGGCGGCATCGTTGGCAGCGCGGAGCTCAGCACCGTCGCCATATCCGGCTGCGTGAATGGCGGCAGCGTTTCCGGCACCACGTATGTCGGCGGCGTGATCGGTTGCGCCGAGACGACGGCGCAGGGTGTATTTGAAAACCTGCACAACAGCGGTGCCATTGACGGCACAAGCACGGTCGGCGGGATCTTCGGTCGGGGGAGCTACGTCCAGATTGCCGCATGCAGCAATACAGGGGATATTCGCGGCGGCGTCACGACCGGCGGGATCGGCGGAAGGCTGCAGCTCGGAGACATAAGCTGCGTATATAATACCGGCACAATTACCGCAACGGACAGCGCCAGCGCGGGCGGTCTGACCGGGCTGCTCGCCGGGTCGACACAGGTGCCGACCGTGCTCGAAAACAGCTATAACGTGGGTACGGTGACCGGCGGCGCGGACGCGGTGCTCGGCGCGCTGGTCGGCGAGCAGATGGCGCTTTCCACGCTGACCAACTGCTATTATCTCACCGGCAGCGCAGAGGACCTGATTGGCCTCCAGATTGCTGCGCAAACGGACAATACCGCGCAGGAACTGCTGGCCTATCAGCTCAAGTTAGATGCCTTCCCCGCCGCAATAGGCGGCACATTCGAGCGGGACTATTTCGATCAAAACAGCGGATACGCGGTGCTGGCTGCGCAAAACCCCTATCCTGTCATGGCAGGAGACGAGGGAAGCTGGGACGTAACGCTGCAGAATGTGGATGCAGATATCACCTTGACCGCCACTACCTCAGAGGCCCGGTACGATATTGTATGGGATAAGACGTTGCCGTTTGATATTGTGGTGCAGAACGCAGGCGAGATCCCTGTCCTCTATGGTGAGGATTTCAGCTTTACGGTGGCGCTGCATCCAGGCTACGAGCTGGATGGTACAATGGATGTAAAGGCGAACGGCATTACACTGACGCCGGACGCAAACAGCATCTACACCATTCCGGATGTGAAGGCCCACCAGACCATCACCGTAGACAATTACGCGACAGGCACCTATACCGTGGTGTTCGATTTGAACGGCGGGACAGGGACGGTGCGTAACCAGCGCGTCACCTATCCCAAAACCGTTACGCAGCCGACGAGTACACCGACCAGAGCGGCGGACACGGGCACCTACATCTTTACCGGCTGGTATACGGACACAAACGCAACCGAGGCATATGATTTCAGTAACCCTGTCACAGCCGATCTCACCATCTATGCCGGTTGGTTCTATGACATGGGGATGTACATTGTGTATGACTTCAATCTCCCCGCCGGGGCAGCACTCACCGGGGCATATGCGGGTATGGAGCGCCTGACCGGGTATGAAACGCAGGGCGAACGGCTTGTGAGTCCGCCGGACGATCCTGTCTGCGCATTCCAGTCCGACATTGTGACGGCCAGGTTCCGCTACTGGGCAGATGCAGCGGAGAACCAAGTGGATCTTGCGACATATGTGGTCCCCGTGCGGTCAGACGCGGCGCGGGCGGCGGACACAGCAAGCCTTGTGATGCCGACCACAACGCTGCACGCCGTATGGACGGTGGAATCCACATCCTCGTCATCGGGCGACGGCGGGGGCGGCGGGACGACACCGGGGGAAGGCGATGGCGTATACTACTCCATCAGCACCCCGCAGCAGCTCCTGGACCTTGCCGGTCTTGTCAACTCCGGTGCACTGGAAACGGAACATACGACCTGGGTGTTGCAGCAGGATATTGACTTAGACGCGCTCGGTCGGAGTATTTCCATCGGCACGGACGACCACCGCTTTGAAGGCACATTTACCGGCGGTGACGAAAACCACACCGTCACCCTGCTCGACGGGCAGAGCGGCGGGCTGTTCGGCGTCATCGGCACATCTGGCGCGGTAGAATATCTGGATGTCAAAGGGGATATCCGGGCGGTGCAGAGCACCGGCACCGGCCTCATTGCCGATATCAGCTACGGCCCGATCAGCTACTGCAACGCATCCGGCTCCATCAGCTCCGATAAAATGAATAAAATCGGCGGCATTGTGGGGTGTGGCCTGGGTGATCTGACGCACCTGAGCGCCGCGGTCAGCATAACGGGCGCTTCCGTTCTGGGCGGTATTGTCGGTGCCGGAGGCGACAACACGTTTTCGACGACAACCATTCACATCTCCGACTGCACCGCGCTGGCGGGGAGTGAAATCATCGTTTCCACGGACCTGTACCACGACCTGCTCGGCGGCATTGCGGGCACCAGTGTGGGCAACATCACCGGCTGCACCAGTTGGGCAGCGATAGACTACGGAGGACGTTCCGGCGGCATTTGCGGCGCACTCTATTATGGCTCGGTGGAAGACTGTGAAAACTATGGTGAGATTGGCGATGGCGCCACAGTGGGCGGCATTGTGGGTACGTACACCTTTGCAAGCGGCGGCTATGTAAGAAATTGTTACAACTACAGCAATATTACCGGCGGCAGCTCCATCGGGGGCCTGATTGGTGAGATGACCTATGGTAGCGACGTGACGGAAATCACCATTGAAAACTGCGGAAACGACGGGGACGTCTACACTTGGAATATGGCATCCGCCCTGTTCTCTTACGGCTACGTGGGCGGCCTGATCGGGCAGGCGGGGTCGAGCAGTGTTGAATCGTTTACACTCAATATCAGCAACTGCTACAGTACAGGAGATGTGGAAGCGGGCCCGGAAGGCACCGGTCCGTTGGGCGGTCTCATCGGGGTTCTGTTTACCAATGGAACGATAGATCACTGCTTCTGTTCCGGCAGCATCACAACGCCCGAAGCACAGAGCTATATCGGCGGCATGATCGGTCGAACATTCTCAGAAAAACAGGTCACCATTTCCAACGCCTATTGGTACGGCGAAGTGTTCAGCGTAAGCACCGGCACCCGGTATGTGGGCTATGCGGATGGCACCGGCTACGCGCAGCTTGACAACTTCTACTATTACGACAGCCCCGCGAAAGTGAGCGAGCGTGAGAGCGGCGGCGCGCCGGAGCTGACCGCCGCGGGTGCCACCGGCAAGGGCAAGGACGCCTTCTCTTCCGGCGAGGTGTCGTATCTCATCGACGGGGGCAATGCAGACGGCAGCTATTCTATCCGCGATCTGGATTGGTCCCTGCTTGACGCCGCCGCGGCGCGCAGATATCCCACGCTCGATGTGCCGGAATACTATATGGTTACGCTCAAGCTCAGTGGTGACGGCGCCGGCGCGGAAGCCACCGCCTCTCTCAGCGGCAAAGCGCCCGAAACGGGCGCGAAGACAGTCGTCGCCTACATCGGACGTGGACAGACCGTATCGGTCGACCTCACCGTTCCGGCGGATCAAACCGTCTATACGGATGACGAGGGCAACGGAACCACCACAACCTACACATCGGAGGTGCGCGTCAGCTACGTCATCAATCCCTTAAACGGTAAGCTGTACGACAAGGAGGCCAGCAAGGGTGCGCTGGGAGAAGACGATATCCAAGTGAGCGACAAGGCCTATGCCTTTACGCTCGAGCAGTACGGAAACTACGTCGTGGAAGTTGTCTTCACCAAAACGGAGGTCCCCGTCACGCCTGAGCCGACGGAACCCGATCCCACCGATCCAACTCCAACAGACCCTGATGCGACAGACCCCACTACGACAGACCCCGACACGGGCAGCGGCACCGGCAAAGGGCGCGGCAGCGGCAGTGGCAAAGGCGACGGCACCGGTGACGGTACCGGCAATGGCACCGGCGACGGCACCGGTGATGGCGACGGCGACGGGTCGGGTGACGGTGACGGCAGCGGCGACGGTACCGGCGACGGTGACGACGGACAGGGTGATGAGGCAGGCGGCGGCGACGGCGGATTGGACAATCAGCCCACGACGATTCTGGAAAACACAGTGCCCGGCACGGATGGCGCGGGCCTTGCGTCCATACTGCTCGCTGAGGTGGATGATAGCGCGGCGATTGAACGTGGTGACCGCTCCGATGTGGAAAACGACAGCGACGGGGCCGAGGGCGGCTCGCTGGACGGCGGCTCACCCGAGGGGGGCTACGGCGACCAGTTTGCGCCGGAACCGGAACCGGAGCCGGATGCAGAAGCGGAGCCCGACCTCTTTGCAATCAGTCAGGCGGAGCCCACCACGCAAATGGGTCTGCTGATTCTGCTCCTGCTGATCATATGCGCGGTGCTGTTCATCGCGGCTATACGGAGATACCGCGCGGATAAGCGGGAGCGGGCGCTTGCTGAAAAAGATAACAAAGAGACAAATGAGAGTGACTGAAAAAAGGTGGTGTCAAAAGTGAAACGAATTCTATCCCTTCTCCTGTGCCTCGGCATGCTCCTATCCTCATTTTCATTTACCACCATGGCGGATGAGGCTGTACAAGACGAGGTATACCAGTCCGAGTCATCCGAACAGCCGCAGGACGACGAACCGGCGCAGGAGAACCCGGCGCAGGACGACGCAGCACCGGTCGACGCGGCACAGGGGGAACCGACACAGGACGAAACAAATGCTTCGACATGGGCCACGGTTGCGGACGTAATGTCCGCAGCCGCGGCATCCGAGCCGACGCTGGCGGACGGTTTCTATCAGATCACCTCCGCATCGGAGCTCGCGTGGTTTGCCGATGCGGTGAACGCCGGGGACTACACAATCAACGCCATGCTTCTGGCCAATTTGGATCTGTCGGCATGGGACTGGACGCCCATCGGCGGGGGTTCGGCTGCCACCGCCTTTCAGGGCGAGTTTGACGGTGCCGGGCACACCATTTCAGGCCTGACCGTAAGCGGCACAACATACCGGGGCTTGTTTGGGCGCGTGTCAAATGCCGTCATCCATGATTTGACGCTCACCGACGCAAGTGTCACCGCTTCCGGCTCATATGCCGGCATACTAGCCGCCTATACGACCGACACTGAAATCAGCGATGTGACGCTGGAAAACGTGACATTGACTGTTGACACCAGCGCATCCAGTTGCTATGCCGGTACGCTGGTCGGCAGTGCCTCCGGCGGCAGCATGGATGGTCTCACGCTGCAGCATGCGACGGTGACAGGTGGTGCCAAGACCTATCGGTGCGGTGGGCTTTTCGGTTCCGCATCCGGGACGACGATCCGCAATGCATCTCTTGCGGATGTATCGGTCACCGGGTACTATATGGTATTGGCGGTTTGGCCGGTGGTGTAAGCGGCGTGACGATCCGTGATGTGGAGATCGATGATATTACAATCGTTGCCGCTTACAATGCGGGCGGTCTGGTCGGGAGCGCAGAGGCCAGCACTGTGATTGAAAACGTAAACGTGAACAGTGGCAGTGTGCGGGGGAATACCGCCACCACCAGCTACTATCTGGGCGGCGTTGTGGGATTGCTGTCCAGCAGTACCATAACCATGTGCGCAAACTACGCCGACGTGGAAGGGTCGTATGGTGTCGGTGGCCTGCTGGGGGCATACTGGGTCTACGCGCAGATCACCTACTGCTACAATGTCGGCAGCGTAAAGTCAACCGCCACGCCGAGTTTATCCTCAAATCCGTACATGGCCGCCACGGGCGGGCTGATCGGTTCCACTTATTTGTATGCATCAACCGGCCTGATTGCATACTGCTTCAACAGGGGTGATATATCCGGAACCAACCAATACATAGGCGGTCTTTTGGGCGCGACGGAGAGCTTAACGGCTGCGGCAAGCAACAGCAAGGTGACCATCTACAACTGCTACAACACCGGCTCGGTCACAAGTACCTGCCCATCTTCCAATAGTTATGTCGGCGGGTTTTTGGGTTATCCGCACGTTGCGCCGGGGTCAGTATATCTGAACTATAACGCGGGCAAGGTCACAGGGTCCAGCAATGCATATGCAGGCGGATTTTCAGGTTGGCTGTCGAACGTCACATCCATGTATTACAACTTCTGGCTGGAATCTTCCGCCGCTTCCGCAACAGGCAATGCACTCTCCGCTGACACCTCGGAAGCGCTAAAATCCTTTACGGAGCCAGCGGATATGATCGAGCAGATGCGTGCGTATACGAAGGGCTCAACGGGAAGCGCCTTTGTCGCCGACCGAAAAGACATCAACGGCGGCTACCCTGTTTTGGCCTGGCAGGTCTGCATAGACGGGCACGATTACACGGACACTGTGGTACCGCCCACCTGTACGGAGGCGGGCTATACCCTGCACACCTGCATCGATTGCGGCTATTCCTACCAAGACAGCAGCATAGCGGCAACGGGGCACAGCTTCGATTACCCCCATGGCACGGTCGTGGTTGCACCGACCTGCTCTTCCACAGGCAGTGCCACATACACCTGCACAGTCTGTGGCGAGGAGACGACAGGGACGCTGGCTAAGATCGCCCACACGTATGAGGAGACTGTCATTCCGCCAACCTGCACAGATCAGGGCTATACGGTGTTTACCTGCACCGTCTGCGCGGAAGATACGGAGGGCCACGCCTATACCGGCGCTTACACAGCGGCAACGGGCCACCAATATGACGCGGGCGAGCGGGCAGAACCCACATGCACCGAGATGGGCTCCGTATACTACACCTGCACCGTAGCGGGCTGCGGCCATGTGGAGACCGAGACGCTGCCCGCCCTTGGCCACTACTTTGTCGACGGGGTGTGTACGCGGGAGGGTTGCGGCGCGACCACATCCGACGCGTGCTATGAACTGGAGCTGCTTGTCCGGCCAGAGCAGGCGGAGCAGAGCGCCGCTGTCAGCCTCACAGCGCAGGACGGTACACTTGTGCAGCCCGATGCGCAAACCGGGCGCTATCTGCTGGAGAACGCCTCAACCTATCAATATACCATTACGGCGGATCATTATCAGACGCTGACTGGGGTTATCTCCGGCATTGACGAGACCTGGGCGACGTGGGAAGTGGATGAAGGTGCCATCGCGTGCTATACCATGACCGCTACCCTTGTGCCCACCAGCAATCCCGTCCAATTCACCGGTGGGAAGATCACCGTGTACGTTGGCGGCAATGAGGTTACGGAGACAGATGTCCCCTATGGAGAGGATCTGGCGTTTTCTGTTGACCCCGGGACGGACCGCTGGATCTCAGGTATGGACGCCGTGATAGAAGCCGCCACACAATGTGACGACGTGTGGAATGGCCAGATAGCCACCCAATATGGCGGCGGGGACGGTACCGAAGCGAGTCCGTATATCATCTCCGCCGGTGACCAGCTTGCCTGTCTTGCGCTGAAGGTCAACTCCGGTATCAGCTATGAGGGCGCCTATTTCAGACTGGATGCCAACCTCGATCTGAATGGGCGCGATTGGACGCCAATTGGGTACTCCGGTACAGAGGATCAGCCCTTTATGGGTAGCTTTGACGGCAATGGCCATATCATACGCAACCTCCAAATAGTTTCAACCGTGTCCTACAAGCCCGTGGCGCTGTTCGGTTATTTAGACGGCGCAACCGTGGAGAATCTCGGGCTTGCAGCCTGTTCTGTCAGTAGCCTCTACCGCGCTGCGGGGTTAGCCGCAGTGGCCGCAGACAGCACGATTGACGGCTGCTGGGTCACGGGCAGTATCAGTCTCGTAAGCACGTCCGCCAACGCTGCCGGCGGTATTGTGGCCTATGCCTCTGATTCCAGTATACAAAACACATGGAACGGCGCCGCAATCAGCAGCCCCGGCGGCGACATTGGCGGCATCGGCGGCTGGCTTGCGGCCTGTGATCTGAGCGCATGCTGGAATGTGGGCGCAATCACAAGCGCCACCCGGATCAACGCCCAAGGCGGTATCGCCGGGAGATGTTCTTCCGGGATCATCTCCGATTGCTATAATATAGGCAGCGTGAGCGCGAGCGGCTCCTATAGCACCAGCGTGTCCTATGACAGCAACTTCATCTATCTGGTCGGCACGGGCGGGATACTCGGCGCGGTCGGCGCAAACACGACCATCCAAGGCTGCTACAACGCCGGTTCTGTCTATGCGGAGAGCGGCCGCGCCGGAGGAATCGCGGGTAATATCTACGTTACGGGTATCAACCCTGTGGATCTGTATGAATGCTATAACATAGGGGACATCAGGATTCTCAATACCAGCGGCTATGCGGGCGGGCTGGTTGGCCGGGCGTCCGGGAGCTGTGTCACGATCCAAAACGGCTACAGTGCAGGCGCGCTTTCCGGCTCGGCCGGCCAGGGCGGCATCATCGGACGTGCCGATTCCAGTATCATCGACAACTGTTACGCCCTCACCGGGACGGCGGACGTGGAGGTATATGCCAGCACAAACGCCACCCTTTCCAATTATGGCTTTCAAACGGAAGCCGAGATGCGGGATGTCACATTTCTGATCCTCTTTGGTGCTGACACTGCATTTGCAGAGGATATTTATTGGAATAACAACGGCCTGCCCGTTTTATCCTGGCAGGCAGAGCGTCCTGTGGTGTTTGGGGAATACGAGTCGCTCCCTGTGCTGTACGACGAGGACACGGGTCTTTATGTGATCGAAAACATCACCTGCCCGGTCGAAGTGCGGATACGTGCGCTCACCTCTGTCACGGAGAAACGGATCACCTTTTCCGTTGAACCGGCCGCACGGGTTGCGGCAAGCCTTTCCATTGCCGTTCTGGACAGCAGTGGCGTGCAGATTGCGCATGTGGAAGACAGCGCCACAAGCTTTCTCCTGACCGTTGGCGAAACCTATTCCTATGTCATTACGGCGGATGGTTTCCTCACGGCCACGGGCAGCCTTGCGGTGACGGATAGCAGTGGCTATTTGGTGAGTATTCGCCTGCAGGAGAGCGAGGCCTCTTATCTTGTCAGCTTTGAGAGCAACAGCCGGTTTTTGGGCATTTATAATCTGGACGCGGAAGCCATCACCGAAGCGAACGTGACGCGCGGCGGTACGCTGGACTTTGCGATTGTACCGGATGAGGGCTATGAGATTGTCAGTGTGCGCGCGGCAGATTCCGAAAGCGCCTTTGATTTATGGGATGGCACCACCGTGGATACCGCCTGGTACGACACCTATCACACAGCGTACACCATCAGCACCGCGGCGGGACTTGCGGGTCTCAGCCAGCTTGTAAAGGATGGGGTGGCCGATTTCTCCGGCGTCACACTGTATTTGGACGCTGATCTAGACATGACAGCGGGTTCATTTATCCCAATCGGTTATGCGAAAAGCGCTTATATAACGTCAGACAGGCCGTTTCAGGGTACGTTTGACGGGCAGGGGCATACCGTCACACTGGCAATGGCAAACGTCTCGACCGTCAACTATCTCGGCCTGTTTGGTTACGTCAGAGGCGGCACCGTGAAAAATGTCACCGTGGACGGCACCATTCGCAGCTGGTCGACCGCCGCGGGTGTGGTACATACGGCAATCAACAGCACGATAGAAAACTGCACCAACCGCGCCGACGTCAGCTGCACCGGCAAAAATATGGGGGTCGGGGGCATTGTACACACCGCATCAGGGAAAACAGAAATCATCCACTGTTATAACGCCGGCAGCATGACCGGGGGTATGAACATCGGCGGGATTGTGTCCGTCTTTTCTTCCACGGCGTATGACGGGGTGAGCGCGTATGGCCTCACCATTCAGGGCTGCCATAACGCGGGCACGCTGACCGCGAGCAATAGCGGGCACGCGGTCGGCACAGGCGGTATCATCGCAAATGTGGCGTCGGGCCCGGTTACGCTGGATTCCTGCGCCAATAGCGGTACCCTTTACAGTTCCGCGTCGTGGATCGGCGGGCTGATCGCCAGAGGAGATACCGCGAACATCTCCATCACCAACTGTTACAATACCGGAACCCTCTACTGCACAAAACCCGGAACCGGTATTTACGCGGGCTCCAACTATGTCGGCGGGCTACTGGGCACCACGGTGACGGGTATCACCGTGGAAAACTGCTATAATGCGGGCGGTATCTACTTTACAAGCGGCTCTGGGGGTTATGTCGGCTCACTGGTTGGGTATATGTCTCCGGGTACCCTCAGCAATTTCCTGAACAATTATTGGCTTTCCGGAACCGCCTCCTTACCCGTCGGGACCGACGCGGGCCACGAAATGATTTATGATGCGCGCCATATTCAGCTCGTCAGCGCGGACGAGCTGACCGCACTGTATATCACCCTGGGTGACAGCAACTGGCGGCTGGGTTCGCTGTACGACAACGGCGGGTATCCTGTTTTGGTGGACGCACCTGGTGTTTCCAACCCCGGTGTTTTGGCGGGCTATATCGCCAATGGCGTTGGCCTTTATACCCTCTCCGATTTGGAACAGGATGAGACGGTATACATCACCATCGCAAAATCCGTCGATTCGGTAACGCTTGACGAACAGGCGCTGGCGCTGTACATTGGGGATATGGCGGCACTGACCGCCACGCTGCAAGGCGAGGAAACACAGGCCTGGATTGTGACGTGGTCGAGCAGTGACGAGCGCGTCGCTACGGTCGGGGCAACGGGTGTTGTGTTTGCGGTCGGCAGCGGAACCGCCGTGATTACAGCCACCGCAGGCAGCCATAGCGCATCCTGCAATGTAACTGTGACGGCACATACCTATTCCGTCACGCTTGATGCCGGATTGCAAGGACCGGACACCGCGACACAGGGCGCGCCATATACGGGCTACATTGAAAACTATGACGGGGATCAATGGCGCTATGTGGTGACCTATACCGTAAGCGGTGAAACGGCGGAAGCGGAGGTCGACGCATCCGGCAACTTCACGATACCGGAATACGACGTTTTGGGCGATATCACAGTTAGCCTGCAGACGTCGCCACGGCTGCTGACCATCCTCTTCCTCGACAGAGAGGGCGAAACCATCGCGGAAGAATATGTGGAGATCAACGGCGTGCTCCGCAACGTTCCGGAGGCTCCGGTAGTCGCTTACCACGACTTTTCCGGTTGGTACGACGGTGTGCAGTTATATGAATCCGCCGCACTGCTCGGTCTCCAATGCAGCACAGATGTGATCTATGTGGCAAGCTATACCCCCCAAACGTATACCGCGTCCCTGGGCAGCGGTCTGTACAGCGAGGCGGTGCCGGTATACGGCACCGATTATATCGGTTCGATTACGGACTTCGACGCCGCGGCAAATGAATACACCCTGACCTACACCGTGACTTACACCATAAACGGCGTGAGCGCCACGGCCCAAGTGAACGCAGACGGCACCTTCACCATACCGGGTGACGAGATCAAAGGCGACGTGGACGTGGTGCTGGATGTCACTGTCAAGCAGTTCACCGTGACATTTCTGAACAAAGATAGCGGAACACTGGCAGCCTATACCATAGATAGCGGCGGTAGCGTCTCGGAAATCCCAGACGCCCCGGAGGTTTCATATTATGACTTTGCCGGGTGGCGTGATGGCGCAGCGGTATATGGAAACGACGATATTCTGGCGTTCGAAATCAGGCGCGATATTGTGTTCACTGCCGCTTACAGTGGCAAGACATATCGGGTTACCCTGGGTGACGGACTCAGCGGCGAAGCTACCGCCACCTACGGGGTTTCATATGTGGGCTGCATCAGCGACTATGACGCGGAGAACAACAGCTATGCCATTGAGTATTCGATCGGCGACAATCTTGTTATCATTGCCCCCGATGATAACGGCACGTTTGTGATACCGGGTAGCCGTATCATTGGGGATCTGGCCATCACCCTCGATCGCAACCGGGCAACGCCAATCATAAATGTCGATGAAAATTTCGTTACCGGCTATGCGCTCGTCACGATCAGCGGCGGGGATGCCGTAAGTTACTGCTACGAGGGCAGTGCCATGTTCTATGTGGAACGCTACGGCGCGTTTGCGTATTTGGTCGCGGGTGCCCCAACCGTGGATGAGGCACAGGCCGGCATCACCAGCAGTGACACGGCGGCACAGACAATTGAGGAAAGCTTTAACGTCAACGGCGATGCCGCAGGTGATGTCAACCTGAAAGACCTGCTGGTTGCGGCGGCTTGCTACAGCTTGGACTACAGCGTTACGCAGTACATAGAGATATACCTGCGCGCAGACGTGGATGAAGACAGACGCATCACCGTCAGCGATGTGGCCGCGGTCTTTGCATATTTAATGCAGTAAAAAAATTGCCCCACAGAAAACAGCAGACGTCAGCGGCCCAATATGGGTTGGCTGGCGTCTGCTGTTTCATTAGGATTAAGCGGTAAAACGAACAAAATCACCCAAAAACCGAAGTTTTTAGGTGATTTTATGGTGGAGACAACAGAACTCGAATCTGTGACCTTCCGCGTGTGAGGCGGACGCTCTACCGGCTGAGCTATGCCTCCATATGGTGGTGACCCGTACGGGAATCGAACCCGTGTTACCGCCGTGAAAGGGCGGTGTCTTAACCGCTTGACCAACGGGCCCTGTGACCGCGCGGGAATGAAATCCAAACGCGGGGGATTCCGACGGCGCTTACGCGCCGATCAGAATGCACATGGTAGCGGCAACTGGATTCGAACCAGTGACACTCCGGGTATGAACCGAATGCTCTAGCCAACTGAGCTATGCCGCCGTATCGCCCCGCAAAAGCAGGGCGGGGATATTTAGTATACCCGAAAAAAGATGGTCTGTCAAGCGTTATGCCGACGCCTCGCCATCCGCCTTTGGAGACTCCTCCACCGTACCGAATGTTTTCCCGTTATAGGTCAGGCAAGACTTGCACATACGATGGGGAAGGCGGAATGCACCGCACTTGGGGCAGGTGGTAACACCGGGGGTCTGTAACTTCCAGACGGTGCTGCGGCGCTTGTTTCTGCGCTGCTTTGATACTTTACTCTTTGGGACTGCCATGATAACACCTCCTCACATCATTCCATACCCTTGCAGGCAAGGGCTATTCGTCACTATCCAAAAGCTGCGCAAGGGCAGCCAAACGTGGATCCGGTTCCGGCTTGCAGGCGCACGGCCCTTCATTCAGGTCCGCGCCGCACTGCGGGCAGAGGCCCTTGCAGTCCTCGCTGCAGAGATGCTTTGCATCGAGCGCGAGCACAACCGCCGTGGTAAACACCTCGTCCAAATCAATCGCCCCGTCCTCCAGCGGTAAAATCGTATCGCTCTCTTCCTCTTCCAGATGTTCAGAGAGCATAAATTCCACCGGCACACGCATCTCTTTTTCCATCGGCTTGAGGCAGCGGTCGCAGGGGAGATCCAGAATACTCTCCGCCACGCCCTCCAGCAGCAACACATCCGCCTGATTGCGCACGCGCCCCGATACGGCGATAGGCTGGGCAAAGGGGCGGTCACCGAAAAACTCCATCCCCGACAGGTCAAGACAAAATGAAAAACGTTTCTCCGCACCGCTGCTGTGCAGTATCTCCTGAAGGTTTAAACGCATGCTGTTCTCCTTTTAGACGGTACAGCGGATATTATACCGAAAATTCCGCTCCGTGTCAAACATTTTCGCACTAAATTCATACAACATTTTTATGCGGGCGCTTCCGCCCCGCTCGAAATCTCCACTTCGCTGTTCGTCGGCACAATATTAACGTAGGTTCGCCCTGCGCCAAAGACAATGGGATTTCCGTCGAGATCTTCATAATAGAGCTGCCCGTCCGGATAGGATTTGCTCCAGACAATATCAATGAGCTGCCCGCCGCAGGCGTAATAGCCGGTGCCGCTTCCGCTCAAATCCACCGTGATTCTGCCCGCGCTGTCGCCCGATATGGCGTTGCAGGCGGTGCGCAGCACAAGCACGTTGGTCACACCGATCTGTTCGTCCGTGTTCCCGTCCACGTAGGGCGCGCCGTATTCCTCCACCCAGTAGAGCCCCGCGTCGCTGTCGTATGTAAAGACCCCCGTCTTGTAGTAGGAGTACGGCACGGTCAGCACGGCGGCGTCCACGCCGTCCTGCGGGGTGCCGTCGGCCGCGAACTGCATCTCATACGAATAGCCGTCTGCATGCGTCAGGCGGTAGCTTGACGCTGCAAGGGTGCGCTCAATCGCCGTCCCCGTTGTCACCATGCTGTGCTCGAGTCCGTTGGCCTTTTTGCGCGCCGCGTCCCGCCAGAACAGATTCGACTCCGGCGTCTGCCCGCTATAGGGGCCGTTCACCCCGTCCATGGCGTCCACACCCCACTGCCTGATCTTTGTATATGCATCCGGACTGCCGCCGGCGTGGAGATAGATGGCGTCGTGTCCGAGCGCAAGCTCCAAATAGTAGGGGCGCGCCGAGCGGACCGACCCGATCATCTCCACATCCTCCACGCTCTGGTACACGGCGAGCATCCGCGTGATGCCGCCCTCGGCGAGCACCTCATAGATGATATCCGCCTGCGACTGCCCCAGCTGCGGCATCGCCTGCTTTAAATTGTTGAGCATAATCGCGACCGGACGCCGGTTGGCCGCCTCGTCCGAGATTGGAAGCCCCGTCAGGGGACTGAGCGCCCCGTCATATGGCGGCTCGGTCTGCTCCGCCGCAAAGACAGGCACCTCATGTTCGAACGCACCTATCTCCTCTCCGGCGCGGCAGCCTGAGAGCGCAAGGGCACCCGCAAGCAGCACCGTCAGCCATTCTTTTTTCACATCTGCATGCCTCCCGCGCCGCATTTCGAGCAAAAAACAATATACTTTATCATACTCCTCCGCCGCATTTTCTGTCAAGCGGAGAAAAATGCTTGTCTAATGCATCCTGCTCCGATATAATATAATGATCATGGGAGGTGATGTGCGCTTGGCACGGCAGGGTTTTATACATGACAAGATGGATCTCAAATTTCTCGTGCTCTATCTGATGGCACGGGTTGCAGCGCCCATTGACCTGCACACGCTGACAGATTTGTGTTTTTGTGACCAGGGCGTGGACTATTTCGAGTTTTCCGAAGCGGTGCCGGAACTGGTGGAGACGGGCCATCTGGCGCTCATAGACGGGCTCTACAGCATCACCGACAAGGGGCGGGAAAACGGCCTTGCCTGCGAGAGCAGCCTCTCCCAGTCCATTCGCCGCCGCTGTAACGCAAGCCTCGCGGAGCTAAACGCCGTGCTGCGCCGTAACGCCCAAGTGCGCGCCGCCGTCTACCCCCGCCCTGACGGCGGGTTTGCGGTCACGCTCAATCTGGATGATGAAAGCGGCAGTCTGCTCGCCATCTCCATGCTCTCCCCCACGCTGGAGCAGGCGGAGCAGCTCTCCGCCGGGTTCAAGGCGAAGCCGGAGCGCATCTATAACGAGCTGCTCGACACGCTGTTGGAAAACGCGCGGGAGGAATCATAAACTATAAGCCGCCGCCTGTCTCACAAACAGGCGGCGGCGCAGATTGAAGACAAAAGGGATCGGCTTGCAAGACGGAAAGGAAGAAAGAGTGAAAGACTAGCCCGCAGGCTGTTTCGGAGCACAACCGTCCGTAGGGCGGCACTTAGTGCGGAGATAACCCATCAGGGGTGTCTTTCGCGTGCAATCGTCCGCCCGCAGGCGACATTTTTGCAATCATATTACGGTTTGATTGCAAAAATGCCTCAGCTTGTAGACATAGTCTACAAGCTGAGGCGATTTACATCATCTTCAAGATCTCCCGTTTGAGGCGGGAAATAATGCGCTTTTCCAGACGGGAAATGTAGGACTGCGAGATGCCGAGGAGGTCTGCGACCTCCTTCTGGGTGCGCTCCGGCCTGCCGTCGAGGCCGAAGCGCATGGTGATGATCTGCCGCTCCCGCTCGTCGAGCTTCTGCACGGCGCTTTGCAAAAGCTGTCGGTCCACATCCTCCTCAATCGGCTTCATGACCACGTCGTTATCCGTCCCGAGGATGTCGGACAGGTGCATCTCGTTGCCATCCCAGTCGGAGCTAAGCGGCTCGTCGAATGAGACCTCGCTCTTGAGGTTGGAGGTTTTGCGCAGATGCATCAAAATCTCATTTTCAATGCAGCGCGAGGCGTAGGTGGCAAGCTTGATATTCTTGGCGGGCTGGTAGGTACCGACCGCCTTAATGAGCCCAATGGTGCCGATGGAGATGAGATCCTCAATCCCCACGCCGGTATTTTCAAAGCGGCGGGCGATGTAGACTACAAGGCGCAGATTGTGCTCAATGAGCTTGGCCTTCACCTCCTCGCTCTCCTCCTCGAGCCGCGCAATGAGCTCCGTCTCCTCCGCTTTGGATAGTGGCGGGGGCAGCGTGTCGCTCCCGCCGATGTACATAATTTTCGCGGGCAGGTGCAGCCCCAGCTTGGCGAGCGCTTGCATGATTGCGGCGTAAAGTTTCCGTATGGTTCCCCTCATTACAATCCTCCTCCGAATTATGCGCCAATCAGGGCGCTGTAACCGCCGCCGTCGGTGAGGCGGGTGGGCGAGAGCGCAACCAAGATGCCGCCGTACTCCTCTTTTCCAACCTTGACCTGATCCATCCGTAGCGCCAGCAGCAGGCCGCATTCCACCCCCACCGCCTGATACGGCAGCAAACGGCAGCGGCCCTGCCACTGCGTGCCGTCGAACGCCCCCATCGCCTCGACCGGATGGCGCAGCGCGTCCGAACTGGGTGCCTCCCCCACCGGGAAGAGGGCCGCGAGCTTCTCCCCCTCCGCCACCATGACAGGCCGCCCCGTCACGGGATCTGTGAGGGTGTTGCCCGTGTCCACAAGGGCCGTGAGGGCAACCCGTTTCTTCCCCAGTGTCAGCACCGCGGGCACGGTCTCCCGGTATGTATGCGCGGCGGAGCGCTGGAACACAAATGTAATGACCACATAGCACGCCGCCGCTGCAAGGAGAATGAGCCGCAGATCCATGGAGGAATAAATAATCCCGTTATGCACGTGCAGGCCCTGCCCGCCCAGCAGCTCAAGCGCGAAGATCGCCCCCCCGAGCGCCGCGGAGACGGCGAAAAACACGAGGCACACGCGCAGCAGGCGTTTGATCCCTCCGTATGCCGTCAGCACCATCAAAACCGCCACACCGATTTTACACAGGGGGGATTCCAAAAACGACATATGCGGCAAAAACACCACCGACGCATACGCGCCGCCCACAAGCGCCCCGAGCGCGATTCTCCCCCGCCGCAGCACCTCGCCCGTGAGCCGCCCCGCGGCGAGCAGGAGCAGGTAGTCCAGGACAAAGTTCAGCAGAAACACACAGTCTATGTAGACAACCGTCATCCTTCCTCTCCCTCTCTTGCGGACTAGTATAAGCAGGCATGATTATACCCTGTCCCCCCGCGCAAAAGCCGTCAGATACGGGGGACAAAAAGTAAGAAGTTGGATGGCGAAAGCGACAAAATGCGCCGCCTGCCGGGATACGATTCCCTCAGGCGGCGCATTTCCGTTTTCAGGCGCAGAAGCGGTGCTTGCCGATGATTTTAATGAGCGGGCGGCTCCAGATCCAGCTGTTCGTCGCGGTGGCAGGATTGAAGTAGTAGATCGCGCCGCCGCTGGGGTCAACGCCGTTTAACGCATCCTGCGCGGCACGCACCGACGTGTCGGAGACCGGCTGGTTAATCTGCCCGTCGAGCATACAGGAAAACGCGCCCGGCTGGTACACAACGCCCGCAATTGTATTCGGGAAGATGGGGCTGTCGACGCGGTTTAAGATTACCGCGCCCACCGCCACCTGCCCGTTATATGGCTCTCCCCGCGCCTCTGCGGATATGACCCGCGCCAGCATCTGAACGGTGGACGATTGGGCGGTGGAGGCGGTCGTCGTTGAAGTATCCTGCATGCCCAGCGCGCGCAGTGTGGACGGCCCGACCACGCCGTCGGCAGTCAGCCCGTTGGTGCGCTGAAAGTACTTGACCGCGTCTGCGGTGGAGGAGCCGTAGATGCCGTCCACGGTGCCCGTATAGTAGCCCCATCGCTGCAGCTTTGTCTGGATGGTGCGCACCGTGTCGCCTGTCGCGCCCTGCTGATAGGACGCCGCCTGCGCGGATTGGGCAAACGAGATCAGGACAATATTGATGGCAAAAAGAATCGCCAGTGCTACAATCAGACGCTTTCTGCTCTTCGTCATGTGAGTTCCCTCCAAAACCAGATTTGCACCTAGTGTACGGATTTTGGACGAAGAATATTCTGGTTATAAATTCCAATTCCAGCGAGCGGTACAGCCACCCGCGTGGAAATCAAACACGTTACCTGCGCCCTCTGTGCCGGCTGCGGCGGTTGCCGGTTTTTTGCCCGCCGCGCTGTGCGTCTTTTTTCTCTTCCGGCTTCACGCGCGGCGTAATGGCAGCGCCGCCGGGTATGGCAAAGGTAATCTCACCGCTCGCCTGATCGGCGGCAATACACATCACCTCCAGCAGCGTCCCGATGGAATAGGTCTGTCCGCGCGTCCCCGTGAGGCTCAGGCGCACCTCGTCGTACTGATAGTGGTCGTCCGGCAGGTTGATTGCGGGGAGAAACCCCTCGATTCCGTTTTGCAGTGTGACGAACAGACCCATTTTTGACGCGCCGGACACTGCCGCGGGAAAAACCTCCTCCAGATGACCCCCCATATATTCCGCCATATAGCGCTTTTCAATCTCCCGCTCGGCATTTTGCGCAGCGAGCTCCCGCGCGGAGGACTGCGTGGCGGCGCGCGCGGCAGCGGCGGTGAGTTTTTTCAGCGCCGCGCCGCGCGGTTTGCCCGCAATCTGCGCGCTTAAAATGCGGTGCACCATCAAATCGGGGTACCGCCGGATGGGGGAAGTGAAGTGGCAGTAAAACTCCGCCGCGAGGCCGAAATGCCCCAAATTCTGCACGTCGTAACGCGCCTTCATCAGCGAGCGGAGCACCATCGTGCTGATCATCAGCTCCTCCGGCGTCCCCTTTGCGGTGCGCAGCACCTTCTGCAGGCTGTAATGGTCCGCCTCCTTGAGGTCGTAGCCGAGCGGCGCAAGCATGGCGCGCAGGTTTTCCGTCTTCTCCAGCGACGGCTTTTCGTGGATGCGGTACACGGCGGGCAGCTTATGCTCGCACAGGTGCTTTGCAACGCACTCGTTCGCGCAAAGCATAAACGACTCAATGAGTGCCTCGCTGACCCCCTGTGCGCGCTTTTCCACGCTCTGCGGCTTTCCCTCCGCGTCGCAGACAATATAACTCTCGCCGCTCTCCAGATCGAGGCTCCCGCGCGCGCGGCGGCGACTTTCCAGCACGCTCGCGAGCGCCGCCATGTCGCGCAGCATGGGCAGGATATCCCCGTACCGCGCCTCCAGCGCCGCATTGCCGCCGGAGAGGAGGCTGTTGCAGTCGTCGTAGGTCATACGCTCGGTGGTACGAATGGCCGTCTTTTCGATGCGGTGGCCCAGCACACTCCCGTCCGCGCCGAGCGTCATGATGCAGGAGAGGCATAGGCGCGTGACCTTTGGATTGAGTGAGCACACGCCGTTCGAGAGCGCGACGGGCAGCATCGGCACAACCTGATCGGCATAGTAGACCGACGTGCCGCGCGTAAACGCCTCCTCGTCCAGCACAGACCCCTCACGCACGTAATGGCTGACATCGGCGATGTGCACGCCCAGCGTCCAGTGGCCCGCGTCGTCCTTCTCCAGCGAGACCGCGTCGTCCAAATCCTTCGCGGAGGCGCCGTCGATGGTGATGATGCGGGTATCGCGCAGATCCAGCCGCCCTTGCAGCGCGTCCTCCGGCACCTCCTGCGGCACCTCCTCCGCCGCCATCAAAACGGCGGGCGGAAATTCTTTTTCGATATCGTAATGGTAGAGGATCGCGTCCACCGCCGCCGCGCGGCTGGTCGCGGGACCAAAGGTCGCCCGAAGCGTACCTGTCGGCACGTGGTTGCAGCAGCCGAAGCTCTGTATGGCGACCGCCGCCCGCTCCCCTGCCCGCGCGCCGCGCGCCTTGCCGAGGACTTGAATACGGCGGGGCAGGCGGTCGCTGTCCGGGGTGAGCCACAGCTCCTTCCCCTGCCGCTCCAGCGCGCCGATGACCACGCGGTTCGCGCGCTCAAGCACCTGCGTCACCACCGCGACATTCCGGTCGCCCTGCGCCTCGGCCTCCACCGCCGGTTGAATGCTGACCAGATCGCCGTTCCACGCGCCGCCGCCGCGGTGCGGGGGGATGAAATAGTCCGCCTCGCCGTTCTGGGGGGCGACAAAACCAAAGCCCCTTCCTGATGCCTGATAGCGGCCTGTTACCTCATTTTCTTTTATTTTTCCTTTTCCGTTTGCCAAGTGTTACATTCCTTTCTAGTGTGCAGCATGGTTATATTTATGCATTTTATTCCGTCTCTACTCCTTGCATCGTCTACCAAAAAACAGAAAAAACGCCTTCCCGTATGTGGGAGGCGTTTCATCCGTGCATTCAGATCAGACACATAATCATGGACAGCACCATAAAGGCAATCGCAACCCATTTGGTCACACGTGCCAGTTTCGCATCCATGCTTTTGGACTTGTTTCTGGATAAAAAGGAATCCGAATTGTTACCGGTGATCACGCCGGACATCCCTGCGTTCTTACCGGACTGGAGCAGTACGATCAACATCAAGATCAACCCCACCACAACCATGACAATAGATAAAACCAATTGCACCGTAGTCATATTCCATCTCTCTTCCTTTTCAAGGCCGGAGCGGCCACATCATTCACATACAGTTTGTATTTTAGCACATCCCGCCACAAAAAGCAAGTCTTTTCTCTGGAATCCCATTTACAGGATCCCACTCCAGAGGTAAATTCCAATCAAGGCTGTAGGGGCTGTTATCCCTTGTCTTGATATCCTCGTAAATGGCTCTGCGTTCACTGCTGCTGGTGCTTCCCCAGTATTCATAACCCATGAGATAGCTATCCATCATCTCATCCCAGGAGGAAAAGCGCTCCTGAATGATCTTTGCAATCTCCAGGGACTTCTCAATCGACTCTTCTTCTGTATAATAGCCCGCTGTATAGTACCAGCCCGCCAACGATATCGCGCGGCAATAATCCCATGCATCAATGGCACCTGCCCCGTTCTCAAGATAGTATGGGTAAGCCTTGGCCAGATACAACGCCTCATCCGGATCCTCAACCTGGTATACGCTCGTTATGTAAGCGACACGTTCATCCTCCGTCATATCAGATATGCCGTCAGCGTCCAGCATCTCCATAATTTCAGCGTAACCTTCACGGTGACCGCCTTCTTCCATCAACCACACAAGTGTTTCATCGGCACTTGCGCGATCTGTTACGCCCCATGAACTCTCCAGCGCGTCGATTTCCCTTTCTTTGTTTGTTGCAGTTGGTTCTAATCCGCCCAGCAATGTATAGTCACCACCGTTTATGTCGGTCAGAACCGCATAGGTGCCGTTTATCCAAAGCAGTACGTCGGACACTTTGTTCTGTTGAGGTTCCTGAGATACAGCTGCTGTAGCGTCTTGTTGCAGGTCCGATGCATTGTTGGAATTAGACACACAGCCCGCCAGCAGTGACAGCACCACACCCAATGGTACAGGTTTTTAAGATAAGATTTTTCATGTTTCCTCCCTCATATTATCTATAATAACGGAGGTAATCATACCATTGATTGCAGAAAAGTTCAACCATTAAAAAGGCTCACGGAAAGGGCTCGAGGGAAATTGTCGCTTGAAACAGGTCGCCGTCAATGCGCAGAGAAAACACGCCGCCCTGTAGTTCTGTGAGACTGCGGGCAATGGAAAGCCCCAATCCGGAGCCCTCGCCGGTGCGGGCCTCATCCCCCCGGACGAAGCGCTCGAGTAGCTGCTCGGGTGGTATATTGAGGGGTTGGGCGGAGATATTTTTGATGGAACACACCACCGCGCCTCCGTCCGCGGTCAGGTCGAGGTAGACTCTGGTGCCCGGAAGCGCATATTTGCAGCAGTTCCCAAGCAGATTATCGAGCACCCGCCAGAGGTGCCGCCCGTCGGCCTGCACGAACACGTTCTGCTCCGGCAGGGCGGCGACCAGCGTGAGGCCCCCGGCGGCGAGTTTCTCCTCGTACTCCCCCATCGCCTGCCGTACCAGTTGCTTCATATCGAGCCGCTCCTTCTGCACCGCCACCACGCCGGTGGACGCCTTGCTCGCCTCCACCAGATCCTCGGTGAGCTTCTTCAGGCGCTGGCTTTTGCGGTCGAGGACTGCAATGTATTCCCGCGCGGTTGCATTCTCGATTTCCTCTTTTTTGAGCAGATCCACATAATTGATGATGGACGTCAGCGGCGTCTTTAGGTCATGGGACACGTTTGTAATCAGCTCCGCCTTAAAGCGCTCACTGCGCATCCGCTGCTCCACCGCCGCGCCGATGGCGCCGCCCATCTCGCTCAGCTGCGCGGCGTGCTCCCGCAGGTCGGGGAAAAAGCGCTCCGCCGCGATCCTCCGCTCGGCATTGCCGCCGATGATCTCCCCGGTGGCCTGCCGGATCTGTTTCCACTGGAGCGCCCAGCGGCAGAGGAGCACCAGCACGGTGGCCTGATACAGTGCCATAAGAACGAGCCAGCCCCCACCCGTCATCATGGTCAGCAACACGATCAGGGCGCTGATAAGCAGATACAGGATAAATAGGATGCCCACCCGCCAGACCATAGGCACCGTCTGGACAACACGCCCCGCACCCCGGACACAATACCCGATCACCGTGTGCCGGAAGGTGCTTTTCGCCTTTACGCGCACCGCTGTTGTCACAACGAGCGCCACGAACAGCATGGCCAGAAGCGCAGCCACAGGGACGCATCCGAGGAAGGCTGTTGTTGTATCACCCAGCGCCCAAATCAGCGCATCCATCAGCGTGAGTAACACGATGCACGCGATCACCGTAAGCAGCCAGTAGACGTCATAAGGAATTTTATCCCACCAGCGCAAGGCAATCTCTTCCCGCCCCGCACGGTATCCCGCGCTCCGGCATAGGAGAGCAAGGAAGAAAATGCCCAGTCCAAACCCGGCGAAAAGAACCACTGCTGCCCAAGGCGTCAGACTTGCAAGAACTTCTGCACGCACTGTACCGGTATAAATTTCATCTTCTACCGTCATCGGGTCGGCCACACCATATAATATCTGGACAGGCTGGTAGGTGATCCGCGTATCCTTTTCCCTGACGTACTGTAACCAGCGCTCGCCATCCGTCATCCAGCCATATTCGTTGTAGGTGCCCGGCGGATAGTCTGTGGCAGAAAGGTACTGTTCCCCCTCTGCTGTTTTTACGACAAGACATGCCTCTCCAGTATCGGCGGTGATGATTTCATCCTCCTCATGCTCACCAAAAAAGAAATAACTGGTGTCTCCGCCGCTCATCGTGGGATAACGCTCACTGTTGCTAAAAACAGAGGCGTCCTCATCTGCGGTGAGATTACTGTATAGCTGCAATCCGTCTTCCGACCAAATTTGCACCCGGAAATTTGTGTTGGCCGGGTCCAGATCGTATCGATATGCATTCAGATCCATTGTCTCGTCATAGGTCAGGGTTTGCCCCTGCCGTTCTTTCATCTGGAGGCGCGCAAGTTCACTGGCCTCGTTATAATACCGGCCTAATTCATTCGCAGCGACAGGCGAGACATACACACAGCAGATCAGTGTTAAGCAGCTCAGAATAGCGGCAAAACAACAGGCGATGCAGGCGACGGCAAGGATGACCTTGCGTCGTGTATTTGTATACCATGCTTTCATAACTTCACGTTCCTTTCCGTTATGCATGACTGCCGTTCCATCTTGTACCCCAGCCCCCAAACCACTTTCAGATAGCGTGGGTTGGCAGGGTCAATCTCCAGCTTCTCCCGCAGGTGGCGGATATGCACCGCCACCGTGTTCTCCGAGCCGAGACATGGGTCGTTCCACACGAGTTCATATATCTGCCGGGTGGAGAATACCCGCCCCGGCTGCTGCATGAGAAGCAGGAGGATGTTATATTCAATCGGGGTCAGCGACACCGCGTCGCCGTCGACCGTGACCGACTTTGCGAGATCATCCACGGTGATGCCGCCGTTCATCAGCAGATCGGCGCGCGCCCCGCCCTTATGCCCGCCGAGGGTGACATAACGCCGGAGCTGACTTTTCACCCGCGCCAGCACCTCAATGGGATTAAAGGGCTTTGTAATGTAGTCGTCGGCCCCGAGGTTGAGGCCGAGCACTTTGTCGGCGTCCTCACTCTTCGCGGTCAGGAGGATGATGGGGATATTCTCCCGCTCGCGCAGCTGTACCGTGGCGCGCAGCCCATCGAGATTGGGCATCATGATGTCCATCAAAATCAGATGCACCTCCTGCCCCTGCACCGCCTCCAATGCCTGCGCGCCGTCATACGCGCGGATCGTCCGGTACCCCTCGCTCGTGAGATAGATATCGAGCGCGCTTACAATGTCCTCGTCGTCGTCACAGATTAATATGTTGTACAACCGTATCACCCCATGCCACTAGCATAGCAGAAATTGTTTTAAATACAAAGCGGGGATTATTTTAAGGTTTTATGAAGATGTATCCCGCCGCGCGGCAAATCCGGCACAATTTCCCGTTGCAATCGGTGTGCCTTGCGCGTATAATGTTGGTAAGTGTTTTGGAGGCGAATGGATCACAATGGAACATACCGACAACAAAACAGAACAAAAACGGGCCAAGCGTCCGGCGGAGCGGCTGACCGATTGGGCAGACGGTGTGCTTTTGCTCGCCTGCTGCGCCGCGGTTGTATTCCTCGTAGGCCGCAACTTAGGGGCGGAGCGCCGCGCCGACGACACCCTCCCGCCGGGTACGGGTGTTACATTTACGATGCCAAATAACCTCGTCATCGCGGACGGAACAACGTCGGACGACGGGCTGGAGGAATACGCCAGACTTTACCGCGACGCGGACGGGCAGTACTATATCATTGCCTACGATCCCACCGCGCCGGATGCAATGGACGCCGTCTCATAGTGGCACAGGACAAGAGGCACCACTTCAGCCTGCGCGGCGATAACGGCGCGCAGGCTGAAGTGGTGTTTTTTATTTCCAAATTGTTTTTTTCATGCAAATGTGCTATGGTTCTATATAACTGTACAATTGTGAGAGGATGGGCACCAGATGGTCGATCAGGATAAAATCAGGCAGGCGGTGACGCTGCTATTGGAGGGAATCGGTGAAGATCCGAACCGCCCGGGCCTTGTGGAGACCCCCGACCGCATCGCGAAGATGTATGAAGAAATTTTCGCCGGTATGGGGCAGGACGCGGCGGAGCATCTCAAAATAACCTTCCCCGTGCAGGACAATACCATGGTGCTGGAGAAGGACATCACGTTTTATTCCACCTGTGAGCACCATTTGATGCCCTTTTTCGGGCAAGTGCACATTGCCTATGTGCCCAACGGCCGCGTGGTGGGGCTGAGCAAGCTCGCGCGCACGGTAGAGGTGTTCGCCCGCCGGGCGCAGCTACAGGAGCAGATGGGCGCACAGATCGCCGACGCCCTGATGCGTCACCTGCAGCCCGCTGGCGTGATGGTCATGCTGGAGGCGGAGCACCTGTGCATGACCATGCGGGGGGTAAAAAAGCCGGGCTCGCGCACCGTCTCCATGGTGACGCGCGGGGTGTTTGAGCAGGACGCGGCGCTGCGGCAAAATTTTCTGCTGATGGTGGGGCGCTAACATGGAACGGATCAGCCGGTTAATCCACGACCCTGATTACATCCGCTATTGCCGCAATACAGCCCGGTTTGAGCAGAACCGCATCTATTGCAGGCACGACATGGCACATTTTCTGGATGTGGCCCGCATCGCCTATATCCTCAATCTGGAGGAGGGGCTGGGGCTGCCGAAAGAACGGATTTACGCCGCCGCGCTTGTCCATGATATCGGGCGGTGGAAGCAGTATCAGGACGGCACCCCCCACGAGGAGGCCGGCGTTCCTCTGGCGCGGCCCCTGCTGCTGTCAGCCGGGTTCCCGCCGGAGGAGACGGAGGATATCCTGTGCGTCGTCGCGAAGCACCGCAAGGGCGGCGGCACGGGGCTTGCGGATATTCTGTTCCGGGCGGACAAGCGCTCCCGCGCGTGCCACGCCTGCGCGGCGGAGGACACCTGTGACTGGGCCGCCGAGAAAAAGAACATGGAAATCCTATATTAATGGAGGTGACGGCAGCTTGCGCATCGGAACACGGCATTTTGACACCGCACACCACACCTATGTCATGGGGATTCTCAACGTCACGCCGGACTCCTTTTCCGACGGCGGAAAATTCAGCCGCCCCGACCACGCCATGCGCCACGTGCAGCAGATGCTGGAGGAGGGCATGGACATTCTGGACATCGGGGGGGAATCGAGCCGTCCCGGCTATCAAATGATCTCTGATGAAGACGAGATTGCCCGCGTCGTGCCCGTCATCCGCGCCGTAAAAGCGCGGTGGGACGTCCCCGTCTCCGTGGACAGCTATAAGGGCGCGGTTGCGCGCGCCGCGCTGGACGCGGGCGCGGATATGATCAACGACATCTGGGGCCTCAAATATGACCACACCCTTGCCGACGCCGTCGCGCAATCCGGTGCCGCGTGCTGCATCATGCACAACCGGGGCAACATGGATTACACGAATTTCCGGCGGGAGCTGACGGCGGAGCTTTCGGAGCGCATCGCCATCGCCCGGCAGGCGGGTATCCCGGACGCAAAGATCATACTCGACCCCGGCGTGGGCTTTGCCAAGTCGCAGGAGCAGAATTTGCAGGCGGTGGCGCAGATCGGACGCCTGCGCACGCTGGGCTTTCCCCTGTTGCTCGGCACCTCGCGCAAGTCCGTGATCGGGCAGGCGCTGGATCTGCCGGTAGCGGAGCGGCTGGAGGGTACGCTCGCGACGACCGTGCTCGCGGTCTTGCAGCGCTGCGCGTTTGTCCGTGTGCACGACGTCGGCGCAAACAAGCGGGCCATTCAGATGACCGAGGCGCTGCTGCCCTACTGGAAGGAGGAGGCCCTCCATGACGGATAAAATCCACATCAAAGACCTTGAGGTATTCTGTAACCACGGCGTTTTCCCGGAGGAGAACAAGCTGGGGCAGAAATTCCTGGTGTCCACGGTGCTCTTTACCGACACCAGAGAGGCGGGGCTGACCGACGAGTTGGAGAAGTCCATTGATTACGGTGCAATCAGCCACCGGATCCATGACTTCCTGCAAAAAAACACCTACCGGCTCATCGAGCGCGCCGCGGAGGAGCTGGCGGACCACCTGCTCAAAGCCACGCCCCGGCTGGAGCGCATCCAGATTGAGATCAAAAAGCCGTGGGCGCCCATCGGCCTGCCGCTCGCCTACGCCTCGGTGGAGATTACGCGCGGCTGGCATACCGCGTACATTGGCCTCGGCTCCAACATGGGGGACACGCGCAAGTATATAGAGGACGCCATCGGCGCGCTCACGCAGATGGACGACTGCCGCGTGGAAGCGGTATCCGGACTGCGCGTCACAAAGCCCTACGGGGTGACCGATCAGGACGATTTTTTAAACGGCTGCCTGCAGCTGCGCACCCTGCTTCCTCCGCGCGAGCTGCTCGACCGCCTGCATACGCTTGAGCATGCCGCGGGGCGAGAGAGAACCCGCCCGTGGGGGCCGCGCACGCTGGATCTGGATATCCTGCTCTATGACGAGCTGGTCATGCAGACGCCGGACTTAACGATACCGCACGCCGACATGCAAAACCGCGCCTTTGTGCTGGAGCCAATGGTGGAAATCGCGCCGTACACGCTGCATCCGCTGCTCAACAAGACCATGCTGCAATTGCGCGATACACTTCAATAATACAAGATCCGGCACCGCGCAGTTGCGCGGTGCCGGATCTTGTCAGCCTGTCAAAAAGCCTCGCCAATGGCGAGGTTTTTGTGGTATAATAGGGAAAAAACGGGGTGCAGGAG
>JAJQEJ010000069.1 GCA_021201735.1 Oscillospiraceae bacterium
GGCGCATAAAGTAACCTTTATAACCAATAGATATGGAGTCGGCTTATATCCATTCTCATTAACGCTGATTTGCGCAGCATAGCAGGCAAAACCAGCCAACCCTTTTGGGTGCGCTGACGTCTCATATTTTTCGCGATCGTACCAGCGTTATTTTGCAGGGGCCATATTCAACTAAATCCGAAAGAAAATCACCTTTTCCACTTTTTTCGCTCCTCCCACTTGACATGTTTGTCGATTCATTGTATAGTTATGGCATAATGGTACGGGAAAGTAAAAAATGCGAACCATTCGGGCAAATACCACAATACAATAATTCGTGTTTCCGTGCTTTACGTTCTAAGGGCCCGGCCTATGAATGTATCGCCTGAACGGGGGAACCCTGTTCACGGGGTCTTTCAAGAAATTGGATGGCCTTCACGCTGAGAGAAGGAAGCAATTTAGTTCCAAAACCGTTCGGCTTTGGGATTATTTTACCTGCTTCTCTGAGCAGGTAATTTTTTTGCCTTACTATAGCGAGGAGGAGGGGTGTTTCCCCGCGACAGCTAGATTAAAATTTATAGAAGAGGAGTAACTCCATGAAAAAGCTCAAGAGAACGGTGGCTTCCTTTACGGCAATTTTTCTTTGCGTGCTGTTGATTGCGGGCCAGTTAATTCCACTGGCATATTCTGATGAAACAGAATCTGATGAGATCGGCGTGGAAGAAATCCAGCCGGACGAGAACGCAGACCCGGAAGAGAGTGCAGACCCGGAAGAGAGCGCAGACCCGGAGGAGAGCGCAGACCCGGAAGAGAGCGCAGACCCGGAAGAGAGCGCAGACCCGGAAGAGAGCGCAGACCCGGAAGAGAGCGCAGACCCGGAGGAGAGCACAGACCCGGAGGAGAGCACAGACCCGGAGGAGAGCACAGACCCGGAGGAGAGCTCAGACCCGGAGGAGAGCGGCACACCGGAAGAGAGTGCAGCACCGGAAGAGAGCGAGGCGCCGGTTGGCCTGGAAGCCCTCTCCGACGATTCCGACATTGATGTTTCTTGGTATCTGGCAGATACCAAGGCGGACAGCTGGAGCATTGACACGGCGGACGCACTGCGTGGTATTGCCGTTCTGGTCTCCAGCGGCATCCCCTTTGCCGACAAAACCATCCAGCTTACAGACGACATCGACATGGAAGACGCGGAGTGGACGCCGATTGGAACGGCGGATGCTCCCTTTGCAGGCACCTTTGACGGTGACTACCACACCATTTCCAACATCAAGCTGGAGAGCAGCAGCAGTACATATCAGGGGCTGTTCGGATATATGGCACAAAGCGCAGTCGTTGAAAAAGTGACCGTAGACCTCACGTTAACCGCGACTTCGGACGCCGTATATGTCGGCGGCATCGCGGCCTACAACAATGGCACAATCTCCAATGTCACGGTGGAGGGCTCTGTCACCGGCGGCAGCAACGCCACGCATGTGGCCGGTATTGCGGCGTATAATACAGGCAGCATTTCAAACGTCCAAAACAGCGCAAGCATTCAAGGCTTGTACAGCGCAGCGGTGGCAAGCGCCCACGTCTACATCGCCGGTATTGCCGCTAACACGACCGGCGCGCTCGACGGAGCTGTGAACAGCGGCGCGGTCACATGGACGGTGGCGCTTAACACGACCAGTACCGGCATCAATGTCGGCGGCATCGCAGGGCGCGCTACCGCGGAGATCACCGACTGCCACAATAGCGGCACATTAACCGGCACCAGCACCGGCGGCGGCACCAACACCAACACCGGATACAATGCCCGCATCGGCGGCGTGGTCGGCTCGACGACGCATTCGATCCTGCGCTGCTGGAACGAGGGCACCGTCACCGCGACGGCGGCCCACACCTACGACTATGTCGGCGGCGTCGCGGGCTACACAAGCACGGATATCACCGACTGCTACAACACAGGGGAGATTTCCGGCGGGCTTACGGCGTCATACTATATCTATCTCGGTGGCATTGCAGGCTACATGGATAACGGCGCGGTGGTGACCGGAGCCTATAACGAGGGTACCATCACAACCCTGACAACCGCCACCGGATACCGGTATACAGGCGGCATCGTAGGCTATATGAACACCGGTACGCAGGTGGTCAATTCCCGCAATGGCGGCGCTGTCGCCCCTGTCTCCACCGGCGGAACCAGATACGCGGGCGGCATCGCAGCCTACATGTACACGGGCACGCAGGTGCTCCGCTCTTTCAATACCGCAGCTGTAACTGTCGGCTCAACAACAACCGCCTATGTCGGCGGCATTGTCGGATATGCATATGCCTCAACGTCCCTGCCGGTAACGATTGGCAACTCCTATAGCCTCGGCGTGGTGACCGGGCCGACGGCAAACTATACGAGCGGCGTGCTTGGTTACGGTTCGGCCGCAGCCGCGCTGTATCTGTACAATAACTACACCACCGAGGCAAAGATTTTCGGTACTGCTACAACCACGCTGACCAATTCTAACAATAACTATTATCTGGCCGACGCGGATACAACAGCCGCCAACGTAAACGGCGCCTACGGCAGGACGACGGCGCGCATGCAGGATGCGGAATTCCTGCGGGAGCTCGGCTTTGCGTTTGCCGCCCAGGAAAATGACTATCCGGCCCTGCACTGGTACATTGACCCCACGGGAAACGTGGTGGAGTTTAATTATAATGAAAGCACACTCGCGGCGCTCGGCGTGGAGACCTATGAGCAGATTGACAATACGGTGTCCGTCACGCGCGGCACGGACGGCACGGTTTCCGCGCCCGACGCGCTGGTGAAGGAGCAGTATTATTCTCTGGAGGGATGGTATCTGTCCGCAAATTGCACCGGCGACCCTGTCACATTCCCAGCAGCGCTCGATGCCGGAACCACGCTGTACGCCAAGTGGGCACTCGCGAAGATCACCGTCACATTCCACCACAATTACGAGGTGGACGGGCAGCCGGTCACCACCGAGATGGATATTGACTACAACAGCGCCATCGGCACCGCGCCCGTCGTCAGCCGGGAGGGCTACCGCTTTCTGGGCTGGTACGCGGCGACGGCGTCCACAGGCGACCTCTCCGTGGTGCCGGAAGCCGATCTCGCGGCACAGGACTACGACCTGAGCACGTTACTGACCGCGAACTTCACCCTCTACGCAAAATGGGCGGCGGGGGGCACCTCCAGCAGCGACTACACATGGTACACAGCGCATGTCGGCGACATGACGTACACCATCGGCACTGCGGGGGAGCTGCTCGCGTTCGGCGAGCTGGTAAACGGCGGCGCACCGGCATCGCTCGGTATCACCGCGCCGGTGTCCTTCTCCGGCAAGACCGTTACCCTGACAGCGGATATCGATCTGACGGGGATCGAATGGGCCATCCCCATCGGCGCGAGTGAGGAGACACCCTTTGCCGGTATCTTTGACGGAGATTCCCATCTCATTTCCAATCTCACCCTGACGCGCTACTCCGATTACTACGGCCTGTTTGGCGTTCTGACCGGCGCGACGGTCAAAAAACTGACACTCGGCGGCACATTCAGCGCGGCGGGCTACACCGGGGCACTCGCGGGGCAGGCGACGGACAGCCAGTTTGAGACGATTACGGTCACTGCTACGGTGACCGGGAGCGGACAAAACACCGGCGGGCTCGTTGGCTACGCGAAGGGCTGCTCCTTTGAGGGCATTACCACCAACACTGCGGTGACCGGAACCGGGCAAAACACCGGCGGGCTTGCCGGTTACGCGGAGGGCTGCACCTTTAATGGCATTAACACCAACGCTGCGGTGACCGGAGCCGCCGTAAACACCGGCGGCGTCACAGGCTACGCCGTAAGTTGTTCCTTTACAGCAGTCGCGGGAACCACGACGACCAAGGGCACCAGCTATGTCGGCGGTGTCGCCGGGCGCGCAGACGACAGCAGCTTTTCCGCCTGCGGACTGGGCAGTGGTGCCACCGTCAACGGTACGACCTATACGGGCGGCCTCGCGGGCGGCGGGGCAGTGACAGAAGACATTGCGATGTTCACGGACTGCACAAACGCGGCGGCGGTCACCGGCACCAGCACCTATACCGGCGGCCTTGCGGGCGCTCTGTTGGTCAATGGCGGAGTCACCGTACAGGTGCTAAACTGCGAAAACAGCGGCACGGTCAAAGGCAGCGGAAACGGCACCGGGGGGCTGATCGGCTACTTTGTGCTCTCCACGGGCAGCAGCGAGCCCATCCTGCATATGGCGGAGAGCGAAAACTATGGCGTGGTCTCTGGCACGTCCTACGTCGGCGGCCTGATTGGCTGGGCCGGGGCAAGCACGACGAGCGGCGCTTCGTTCCAGCTCGAGCAGTGCGCAAACAGCGGGGCAATCACCGGCACCACAAACTACACCGGCGGTTTGGTTGGCTGCGGCTATAGTGCATCCACCTCCTCGCTGACCGATTGCACCAATACAGGCACGATTGAAGGAAAGCAGTGGACAGGCGGTCTGGCCGGGAATTTGCTCAACGCCGATATTTCCGGCGGCTCTAACAGCGGGGATGTCTCCGCCACCAGCAATTATACCGGCGGGCTGGCCGGGCATTTGACCGGCACCAGTGTTTCCGACTGCGCTAACAGCGCGGATGTCACCAGCACCAGCGCGTATACCGGAGGCTTGGTTGGCTATTGCATGTTTAACACAAACATAGCGGACAGCTACAACGAGGGGGTCGTGAAAGGCGCGGGCTCAATTGGCGGGATAGCCGGATACCTGAAAATGGGAGAAATCAGCAGTACATACAATACAGGAGACGTGACCTCCTCCGGCAGCAACACTGGTGGCATCGTCGGCACCGGCGACACCAGCGATTTCTCAAGCAAGATTACGCTTTGTTACAACACAGGCACCGTATCCTCCAGCAACGCCACCGTCGGCGGGATTGCGGGGCTGACGACTGCTACAATAAGAAACAGCTATAATACCGGTACGGTCACAGGCACAAGCAGCGTCGGCGGGATCGCGGGTGCCTCCGGAAGCAGCGCGACCAACTATGGCCTGCTCATCTCCGTATTTAACTATGGCACGGTCAACAGCACGGCTGCGAACGGAACCAAGGGCGGGATCGCGGGGAACTATGGGCAGTATTCCAACAACTATTGCTACTATCTGGATACCTGCGTCGATACCCCCACCGACGCTGACTACGCGACCGCGATGACGGCGGACGACTTTGCAAACTACGTCGTGGCGTACCTGCTCGACGGCGGCGGTCGCAGCACACGCTCGAATCTCTGGACGCAGGGGGCGACTTACCCTGTCTTCGCGGGCGAAAATGACAATGCGGTCTATCAGGTCGCGCTTGAGAGCACCGGCAGCGGCAGCGTCACCTTCCAGACGCGCAGCGGGGCGGTCGGGACCGGCGGCACGGCAGAGGGCTACGTCCTGCCGGACGACGAGATGATCCTCACGATCACACCGGACAGCGGGCAGATCCTTTCGCTGATCAGCATTACGAATCAAGCGGGAACCGTGCTCTATAGCGGCAGCCGCATCGACACCTACACCATGACCGCACCCGCCGGGGACATACGAATCACCACCGTATTCGCCCCGCTCGACGAGACGGCAAGCTACACCGTCACGTTTGACTCGGACGGCGGGACAAGCGTTGACGCGCAGACCATTCAGGCGGGGCAAACGGTAACGCAGCCCGCCGACCCGACAAAGGTAGTAGGAGACACCACCTACGAATTTGTCGGCTGGTACGCGGACGCCGCGCTGAGCGCGCTGTTCGATTTTAACACAGCGGTGACCGCCGACCTGACTCTCTATGCCAAATGGCAGGTAGAGGGCTACCAGGAGCCGTCTAGCCCGGGGGCAATTCAAACCGACGCTACCATCACAAGCGGCGGCTCTTATATCCTCGACGCGGGCACGACAGGGACAATTTCCATCGAGACGACGGAGCCCGTTGTCTTGATCGGCGCAGATGGGGAAACATACGCGCGACTGACCGTGAAGCTGTATGGGAACAGCGAGCTGACGATTGAGAATCTTCAGATCACCAGCGCGGGCAGTATCGATATCGCCGGGGAAAACAATACAGTTTATTTTACAGGGCAAAACGAAATTGCCTGTCAGGCCAATACCACCAACACGTCCAACACAGCGGGTATCCATGTGCCGCTGGGGGCATCTGTGACAATTGACGAGGCACCCGAGGCAGACGCCGACAGTTATCTGTATCTGTTTCGCGCCGGATATGCCGCCGCGATCGGCGGCAACAGTGACGCTTCGAACTACGAGGCGTGCGGTACAATCACCATAGACGGCGGCACGATACTGATTTGGACAGGTCAGGTTGGTTCGGCCATAGGCCGTGCAGGCGGCACCACGGTCTCCTCGTCTGACGACGGCATTGTCACGATCAACGGGGGAGAGATTATTCTGTACAGCGCCGGCGGCAACGGCCGCTCCATCCTAGCGGCGCAGCTTACGCTGAATGGCGGTACGCTCTCGTGTCAATACGGCAACGCCAGCAACAGTGGTATCCTGAACATTCGGGATCAGTTTTCTGTGGGCGGCGGCTCGATTACCCTGAACGGGGTCACCACGGAACACACCTTGGCGGATTACGGTGACGAGACCTTTGTGCGCGGTGCACAGCCGATGAGCGCGAACAACGAAAACATCTATCGGCTAGAACTTCCGTTTTCGCGTATCGCGCTGGATGAACCATACCGGATTGAGATGGAAGACGGCACCGTAGTTTACGAGGGCAGCGGCACGCATTGGAAATCCACGCAAGTCAATGTCACGTCAACCTATGGCGTTTATCTTGCTGCATTTGCGGACGGTGAGCGGGAGACGAACGCAACATACAACCACCTCAATCTCTACCTGACCGGCACGCGCCATGTGCTGACCATCTACGGCAAGGACGCGAGCGGCGCGGACGCGCAGGTCACCCTGCTCGCAACACGCGCCGAGGCAGAGCAGGAATTCAGCCTGACGGACGTGTACCCCGTCACCTTCGACGGCAACGCCACAGCGGTGGTGGATGGCGTAGAGGTCACAAGGGCCTATGTAGAGAAGACCGCCGGGACGCTGGACTTCACCGTAAACGAGATGAGCGGCTACCGGCTTGACCGCGTCGTGATCGCGGGGGAAACCGCCCCGCTGGATGCTGTCAATGGGGTCTACACGCTGAGCGGCTTGACGCAGGATACCACGGTATCTTTTGAAACCACGCGGATGTATCCGGTCACCTTTGAGGGCACACACGCCACGGCAAGCGCGACAGACACCGTGGTCGCGGAGGGCGGCACCATTACCTTCACCGTGCAGGCAGAGTCCGGCTACACGCTCAAGACCGTGCGCGCAAGCGGCGCGACGCTAACCGAAAACGCGGACGGGAGCTATACGCTCAGCAACCCGACCGATGACGTCGTCGTCACCATGACCGCGACGCGGCCGCACACCATCACCTTCCAGTGCGCAAACGCGACCGTACAGGTGGGCGGCAGCACCGTCACCTCGGTGACCGCCGACGAGGGCACCCCGCTCGCCTTTACCGTGCTGGTAAGTGACGGCTATAGCATCTCATCCGTCACGACGAGCGACGGTACCATCAGCGGCGGCACGGGCAGCTACACCCTGCAGGACTTCACAAGTGACGCGACGGTCACCATTGCGACAGCAACGGTGACAACCGCCACAGAGAGCGGCGGAAAGGCAACCGGCGGATCAAGCACCGGAACCGGAACCGGCACCGACACGGGCACGCCCGGAACCGGCAACACGGGCGATACGGGCACGTCCGGAGACGACGGCACGGATGACACGGGTACACCCGGCAACAGCAGCCAAGATAGGACTGATAACAACCAGTTGGCGAGTACCGACACCGGTAAGGACGCAAACGTGCCGTCTACAAGCGGCACCTCGGGTTCCTCCACCCAGAGCAGCGGCAGCAAATCTGCAACCACTGCCTCAGCGGCGCAGAGCCAACAGCAGGCATCCAGTCAGGACAACGGCGGAGCACCCGCCACCGAGGATGAGACGGTCGACGACGTAACCGACGTTCTCACCCTCGACACGCCGGAGGAAGTGCCCGAGGAGGTGCCGGAAGAAGAACCCATCGCACCAACGGAAGTCGAGGAGGCGGACCAGACTTTCTTCCAAGTTGTCGGCAGTGCCATCCAGCGCAACCCCGTTATCATCGTGGTCATCATTGTCATCTGCGCCTGCGCGGCGATCATCGGCGGCGTAATGCGCTATAGAAAAGTCCGCAAGCAGAAAGGCTGAGTCAGAATGAAACGGTTGATACCATTTTTGCTCGCAGTGTGCCTTGTGCTGCCCCTCTCGGGACAGCAGGCGGGTGCGGCGTACACCGACGTCGCGGGGCACTGGGCGGAGGACGCCATCAACTACTGGAGCGAATCGCAGATTGTCGAGGGCGACAATGGGCTCTTTCGCCCCGACGACCCGCTCACGCGCGGGGAGCTCGCCGTGGTGCTCGACCGTCTGCTTGGACTGTCGGCTGAGACGGAGAACACCTTTGCCGATCTGGACGACAGCTGGTATACGGACGCCATCCTGCGCTGCGTGGCAGCCGGGATTCTGGTGGGCGACGGGCAGACGATACGCCCCCGTGACAACATCCCCCGGCAGGAGTGCATGCTCACCCTCTTCCGCGCGCTGGAGATAGTACCGGTGGCGGACGCCTCCCTCTCCGAGTACAGCGACGCGGCGGAAGTCGCGGACTGGGCGCGCGAGGCGGTCACGGCGCTCGTCTCCCTCGGCATGGTGAGCGGCGTCACCACCACCCGGCTCGCGCCGGACGCCCCCATCAGCCGCGCCGCACTGCTGACCATTCTCTACCGCAACGCCGCCGCGGAGCGCACAGACCCCAGTGACGTCACGGCGCACTTTTCCGGCGCCACCACGGCCAGCGAGTGGGACGTGAACGAAAACGGCCTGACCTTCTCCATTGAGGTAACCCCCGGCTACACCTTTGCAAGCGACCTCACGCAGTACCGCGCGCAGCTGATCGACGGCCTCTCCTTCTACGGCGTGCAATTTAACAAGACGACGCAGGCATACGAGCCAATCCCGCAGGAGGATTTTATCACGCAATGCCTTGACAAATACGATGGAACCAGTTATTTTGCTTATGTTGATGTGGCAAACGCTGTAACCACCTATGACCGCTACGTAGGACTCGGTAGCCCCGGCGGGCGTTCCGGCGTAGAGAAAATTACAGACGAGCTCAAGGCGCGCTATCCAGGTGTGAAGGAGGGCATTTTGCAGGCCCTGCGCGACGAGGCCACCACCTTCACCGCACGCGGCAATGTGCTCACCGTGCACTGCCCTGCCGATACGCTCAACGCGCAGTTCCCCGATAAAATCCGGGACGCGACCGAGACGCGCGGCTTCTCTAACGCCGTGGAGGTCTGCAACGGCGGCATTCCGATTGCAAGCTGTGATGTGCTCCTCTCCGCGACCCTCCCTGCGGGTGTGGTACGCGGCGTGGACACGCCCATTACACTTGAAGACGACTACTTCACGATTCAGGAGATGAAGCTGCGCGCGGAGATCTGGGAATACGTGGACGCGGGCCGCGCCGGAGAGGATGGTGTTTTCGCGTTCCAGAGCAATATTGACGGGGATGACCGGAACGTGACGGGCGGTGCCTACGGCACGACTTATTATGTAAAGCACGTGGCGGACGATGTGCTCACCGAGGAGGACATCCGCGTCGGCGGGACCGCCGGGCCGAACGCCGTGGGCCGGAAGCTCGTGAAACTCGTCGTCGAGGTGCGGGTCGGCCCCACCCAGTGGGCAAGCAGCAAAAACTCTGTCACCTTTATCACAAACCTCTTCCGCACCACAGCGGACGCCACCGGCTACGGCGGCGGCAACGACGATATCTACACCCCCGCAGACGACCCGATGTGGAAGCTGGTGGAAACCCAGATTGCAACGGACACACGCGTGGCGGACGAGTATTCCCTCGTCAACCTCAAGCATGTGGTCAATTACAGCGGGGACAACCGGTATGACACGGCAAACCCCGCGCCGATGTGGATGTTTATTGAACTGCCGACGACAAAGAAGTTCAATATCGACGCGGACATGCCGGTCTACGTGAATTTTATCGCCGGTATGAAGGGCGGCTCTGGGCAGTCCAACACAGGCGGTATGCCTATCATCGGCATGGACGGGCGGTTCCAATTCGTCATACAGGCGACGGACGACAGTGATTTGAATGTGGTGAATTGATATGAACACGAGAAATATACTTTCGCGATGCATAGGGACAACCTGGGTGATGATTTTTGTCATCACCCAGGTTGTTTCGTCTGTATACGGCGCTTATAACACCGTCCCGACCAAGAAGTACCCCGCAATCGACGAGGTGGAGATGGCGGCGTATACCGAGAGCAGTTTTGAGCTGCATCTGAAGTTTTCCAACAACGTCGGGGCGATTGACGAGACGCAGGAGGGCCGCTATAATATGGCGGGATACAACGACGCAAATCTCACCAAATTCCACCTCTACGTCGCGGGGGACGAGGGCGGCACGGAGGTTCCCATTACGGTCACGCCCCATCCGGAGACCGCCAAGCAGACCGACGAATCCAAGTATTTTTATATTTTCGGCACGGAATTAGACCAGAACACGACCTATACCCTCGTGATTGACGAGGACCTCTACGCCAACATGGGCAACAGCCTCGGCGTCTCCTACCACGTGACCATCTGCCTCGCGGAGAACCCGCCGGTGGTGGAGTGGGGACCGGACGGCGAGCTGCCAACCAACACCGTTGTGATCGACCCGCTGTATATGAAAAGCGCGTCGATTGGGGACATGTCCATTGAAAACAACCAGACGGACGTCTCCCTCACGCCGTCGATTGTCATGACCTTTTCCTATAACGTCTCAGGGCCGGAAATGCTCTCCTATAATAACGGCTGCTTTTTCCTGTTTCAGGACGCTTCCTATGTGAAGGTCACGGTGGAGGCGGGCGAGACGGTGAATGACTTTGTCATGACGCCCGTCGAGCCGCTCACAGAGGGGACGGAGTATAAAATCGTCGTCATCAAAGAGCTCAGCGCACGCAACGGCAGTACCATGGCAAGCCCGGTGAACCTCTACTTTACCACCCTGTCCTCCGGCGAGACGCAGGAGGCGCCGCCGGAGGAATCTGCCACGCCGGATGATATCTACTTCTCCGACCTGTCCGGGCACTGGGCGGCAAATGAAATCAATACCCTGACCGACTACGGCATTTTAAACGGCTACAGCGACGCAACCTTCCGCCCGGATCAGAGCGTCTCCCGCGCCGAGATGGCGAAAATCCTCGTGCTGGCGTTTGATTTGCAGAGCGATACGGACGTGGCCTTCCCGGATACCGCGGGGCACTGGGCGCAGGGCTACATCTCAACCGCCGCCGCCTGCGGGGTGTCCACCGGCGCGGATGGGCTGTATTTGCCGGATGAGGCAATTACAAGAGAGCAGTTTGTCGTCATGCTCGTGCGCGCGGCAGGGCTCACGATGCCCGCCGACGCGGAGACTACGGCGTTTCAGGATGCGGACACGATCTCCTCCTGGGCGAAGGACTCCACCGATATTACCGCCGCGCTGGGGCTCGTGAGCGGCTATAGTGACCAAACCTTTCGGCCACAGCAGGCACTGACCCGCGCGGAGGCTTGTAAATTGCTTTTTGGCGTGTTGGTCTAGTGATTCGTTGTTCGCCGATGCTTCTTGCAGAGGGGCTTCCCCTGCCCCAGGAAGCACAGGTAAACAAAAAAGGAGGTCCCGCACGATGCGAAAAATCTACCCTCTCATCCTTCTGCTGAGCATCCTGCTCGTCCTCCCGGCATCAGCGGAAACAGGCGACGGAGACGGCGGCGGCGGCGGCCCTGCGCTTCCGCTCTACATGGACTGGTCGTATCCCGCCGACGGCGCGTCGGATGTGCCTGTCGGCACCATTATACAGCTCAAATTCAGCCACAATGTCGCCCACTATATCATCGCCGCGCGCAACTGCTCTCTGATCTCTCTCTGGACGCAAGACGGGCAGCAAATCGCCGCCACAGTCTATGTGGTGGATTCACAGATTGAGTTTGACCGGCGGCAGTACATCTACGTCTATCCCACCGCGCCGCTGCAGGCTTACACGGGCTACACAGTGCGGATCGCGGAGGGGGTTCAGGCGAAAAATTACATGACGACCGAGGGCGAGCAGACGGTATCCTTCACCACAGGCTCCGCCGTGTACACGCCCGCGCTGATCGCGCCAATGCTGGACACAGAGCAGGACGGCACCGCCGCCGCGACAGAAACGCCCGCACCCACGGAAAGTGAGCCGGTAAGCCAGACGACGGCACCCACCCCCCCGGCGGAGACAACACCGGTACCCACTCCGGCGGAGACGGAACCTGCGGCCGAAACCATCCCACCAGAGATGGAACTGCAAGCTGACGCGACAGTTGCGCCGCTTGCCACGGCGGCGGACACACCAGCGGCGGCGGGGATGCCGCGCTGGGTGCTCCCCGCTGTGCTGATCTGCGCGGTGGTGCTTGGGTTTTGCATCTTCCTTCTTCTGCACCGGAAGGACGGAAGAGGGGGCGCGCGATGACAGACTATGACGTGATTGTGATCGGCGCAGGTATGATCGGCAGCTTTACCGCCTACCGCCTCAGCCGCTATGACCTGCGCGTTCTGGTGCTGGAGCAGGCGGGTGATCTTGGTGAGGGCGCGGCAAAGGCGAACAGCGGTATTCTCTATCCCGGCTTCCACCCCCGGGGCGGCAGTCTCAAGGGCATCTCCTGCGTGCAGGGCAACCGGATGTACGATGATATCTGCGCAGAGCTCGGCATCCCCATGCGGCGCGTCGGGTCGCTCTATGTCGCCTTCCAGCCGGAGGGGGAAGCGCTGATGCTGGAAAAAATGGAGAAGGGGAAAAAGAGCGGCGTGCCGGGCATGCGTGTGCTTTCCGGCGACGAATCACGCGCCATTGAGCCGATGCTCAGCAAAAACGTAACCAAAGCCCTCTATGCGCCCACCACCGCGCTCATCTCGCCCTTTACGCTCATACTCGCGCTGGCGCAGTCGGCGTGCCACAACGGCGTTTCCTTTCAGTTTGACACCAAGGTCACCGGCTTACAGCCGCTGCGGGACGGCGCGCTGGTGCAGACGAGCGCGGGAGAACTGCGCGCGGACTACGTCGTCAACGCCGCGGGGGAAGAGGCTGATGTGCTGGAGGGACTCGTCCGACCGCAGGAGCTTGTCATTACGCCGCGGCGCGGGCAGTTCTATGTGTTTGACAAGTCTCTGAACGGTACGGTGAAGCATGTGCTCTATCAGGCGCAGGACAGCGACGAGGGTGGTACCCTCCTCGCCCCCACGGTGGAGGGAAACCTCATCGCGGGGCCGACCTCGGAAAACGTGCCGTCCTACCGGCACACGGCGACGACGGCGGCGGGACTCGCGCACATCGAGCGCGTGGCAAAGAAAATTCTGCCGGATTTGGACTTCAAGCAGGTCATCACCAACTTTGCGGGTATGCGCACCAACATTGTCAATGTGGAAAAGGGGCAGAAGGACTTTATCCTGCGCGAAAGTGTCCCGCGTATCTTCAGCGCGCTCGGCATCAAGAACCCGGGCATGACCTCCGCGCCGTATTTATCCGCGCGCCTGCTCGAACTGCTGGCGGCGCGCGGCCTTCCCCTGCACCCAAAGCCGACATACAACACGGCACCCCCGCTCATCCCCTTTTTGCAGGAGACGCCCGCGGCACAGGCGGCCCTGTTTCACGCAGACCCCAGAAACGCGGCTGTGATCTGCCGCTGTGAGGGCGTCACCGTGGGGGATATCCTGCGGGCACTGCAATCTCCCATTCCTCCCAAAACAATCAACGGGCTGAAAAAGCGGCTGCGCATCGGCATGGGGCGCTGTCAGGGCGGATTTTGCACCACCCGCGTCATCGCCGTACTCAGCCGCGCGCTGCAATGCAGGCCGGAAGAGGTGCAAAAGTCGCTGCGGGGCAGCAATCCGGTAAAGGGGCGCGTGAAATGAGCGGGATGCAATATGACCTCATTGTCGTTGGCGGCGGCCCCGCCGGGATGGCGGCGGCGGTGGCGGCAAAAGAGAACGGGCTGCGGGATGTCCTGCTCGCAGAGCGCGGCGCGGCGCTGGGCGGGGTACTGCCGCAGTGTATCCACGATGGGTTTGGGCTCATTGCGCTGGGCCGGTCGATGACCGGGCCGGAGTACGCGCACCATTGGCGGGAGAAGGTCAAAAACGCAGGCGTGACCGTCCTGCCGGAGACGACGGCCCTCGCCTTCCGCCCCCAGGGGGATGCCTTTGCCGTAAACGTCAGCGGGCCGCACACCGGCCGCGTGACATTACGCACGAAAAGTCTCGTGCTCGCCACCGGCTGCCGGGAGCGGCCCCTGGGCGCCATGCGCATTCCTGGGAGCCGACCGGCGGGCATCTTCACGGCGGGCGCGGCGCAGTACATGATGAACATACAAAATTACCTGCCGGGCCGCTCGGCGGTCATCCTCGGTTTTGGGGATATCGGCCTCATCATGGCGCGGCGGCTGACGCTGGAGGGCGTGCACGTCAAGCTGATTCTCGGCGCGGAGTCGAGCGGCTTATTTCGCAATTACCTGCACTGCGTGCGGGATTTCTCCCTGCCGGTCGCCGTCGGCGCGACGGTGTCCTCTGTCCACGGCTACAGCCGCCTGAAGGGTGTGACGGTCGCGCCGGTCGGCGCGCCGGAGGAGCACACCTACGTCCCGTGCGATACCCTGCTGGTGGCCGCCGGCCTCATCCCGGAGGCGGAGCTCTGGCGGGAGGGTGGGCACCCGCTCGGCGCGCGGGGCGGCATCCCGGTCGGCGGCGCGATGCAGACGGCGCTGCCCGGCGTGTTCGCCTGCGGCAATGTCGTACAGATCTATGATACCGTGGACGAGGTCAGCGCGTACGGTGCGCAGGCGGGCACGGCGGCGGCGGACTGGGTTTTTGGCCGCGCAGTAACAGAAACGCGGGCGACCACCCGGTACGGGCTGGGCCGCAAGATGGATGAAGCCGCGCTGCGCGCCGTCGCAGATGGCGCGGTGTTCTGCATGGCCTGCCCCAACGGCTGCCTTTTACATCCGGAGGGCGACGGCTTTGCGGGCGGGGCCTGCCCGGAGGGGGCGCGCTACGCCGCGCAGGAGTCTGCCTGCCCGCGCAGGATTGTGACGACCACGGTGCGGGTTGCGGGCCGCCTCCTCCCTGTCCGCACCGACCGGCCTGTTCCGCTCACGCAGGTGCAGGCCGTGGTCGCCCAATGCCGTACGCTCACCTGCACCCCGCCGGTGGCGATGGGGGCAGTGATCGCGCAAAATGTCGCGGGCAGCGGCGCGGATTTGGTGGTGTCGGCACCTTACCCGGAGGAAGGAGTGTGACATGAAAAAACGAACCGTTGCGCTCCTGATTGTTCTGCCGCTTCTGCTGGCGGCGGTGAGCCTTTTTATCGGCAGGTACACCGTCACGCCGTCCGACGTGCTGCATGCGCTGCTCCCCTTCACCGGCGAGACAACGATAGAAAACAGCGCTGTCGTGCTCCAGCTGCGCCTGCCGCGCATCATCGCGGCGGCATTTGTGGGCGCGGCACTCGCCGCGAGCGGCACGGCCTTTCAGGGCGTATTCCACAACCCGCTCGTCTCCTCCGGACTGCTCGGCGTGAGCGCCGGGGCCGGATTTGGCGCGGCGCTTGCCATCGTCCTGTTCTCCTCCGCGTGGGCGACCTACCCGTTCGCGTTCCTGTTTGGTATTCTTGCGGTGCTGCTCAGTTATTGGGTGGCACGCATCTACAAGACAGTGCCCACCATTATGCTGGTGCTGGGTGGTACGATTGTCTCCTCCATCTTTAACGCACTCATCTCCCTGCTCAAGTATGTGGCGGACGCCGACCGGCAGCTGCCCGCCATCGTCTATTGGCTCATGGGGAGCCTCTCCGACGTAGGATACAGCGACTTCTGGGCGCTCATTCCCATTGGGGCGGGGCTCATCGCACTGCTGCTCCTGCGCTGGGATATCAACGTGCTCTCCATGGGGGACAAGCAGGCAAAATCCCTGGGGGTGAACGTCAGGCGGAGCAAGACGGCAGTCATCGCCGCCGCGGCCCTCGCCACGGCGGGCGCGGTGTGCCTCTCGGGCGTGGTCGGCTGGGTGGGGCTTGTGATCCCCCACATTGGGCGGCTGCTCGCGGGCAACGACAACCGCCGCCTGATGCCGGTTTCCATCGCCATCGGCGCGGGTTTTATGATCGCGATTGACACAATCAGCCGGATGATAACCGCGTCGGAGGTGCCGCTCGGCATCCTGACGGCACTCATCGGTGCGCCGTTTTTTATCTTTCTGCTCAAAAAAACCAAGGGAGGGGGCTGGCGGGAATGAATGCGCTGCATGTAGACGACCTGCTGTTCTCTTATGGTGAAAAACCCGTGCTCGACGGGCTGAGCCTGCGCGTCAGGCAGGGGGAGATCTGCTGCCTGATCGGCACGAACGGCTGCGGCAAAAGCACCCTGCTCGACTGCGTGCTGGGATATCTGCATCCCGAACGCGGTCTCATCGAAGTGCAGGGTGAAAACGTGCACACCCTCTCCGCCCAGGCGCTCGCGCGGCTCATCGCGTATGTCCCGCAGGTGCATGCGCGCTCGTTTCCCTACACCGTGGCACAGCTCGTCCTCATGGGGCGCACGGCGCATCTTGAGCGCTTTGGTGCGCCCGATGCAGCGGATTACGCGGCGGCGGAGCAGGCGATGGCGCAGGCGAATATCCTCCATCTGGCCGAGCGGCCCTGCACGCAGATCAGCGGCGGCGAGATGCAGATGGTGGCCCTGGCCCGGGCGCTTGCGCAGCAGGCGCGCGTCATTTTAATGGATGAGCCCGCAGCCCATCTCGACTACCGCAACGAGCTATTGTTTCTCGAGCAGGTGGAGCGCCTGCTTCTGGAAACGGGCGTGACGGTACTCATGGCGACCCACGCGCCGAACCACGCCTACTATTTTGAAAGCCGGGGGCACAACGTCACGGTCGCGGCGATGTCCTGTGGCGCGGTAGCCTACCGCGGCGCGCCGCGCGAGGTGCTGACGCCGGAAATTCTGCGGGAAATCTACGCCGTCGAGACCCGTCTGCTTCCCTATCAGACTTCGGGCGGCACGGCGCACCAGATTGTCCCCATTCAAACCTTACAGGAGGGATCGGATTGAAACGAATCGCCGTCTTGTTCCTTATTGGCCTGCTCCTGCTCACCTCCTGCGGCACAACGGAAACGCAGCCGAGCGAGCAGGCGCGGGAGGGCTATCAAATTCTGACCGACTGCGCGGGAAGGTTCGTGGAGGTGCCGCTCCAGCCCCAGCGGGTGGCAGCGCTCGACTCCTTTGCCGGCGAGATTATGGTCATGATCGGCGCGGGTGCGCGTATGGTCGCCGCCCCGAACGGCGTCAAATCCGACGCCATTCTTCAGAGCATCTACCCGGCGCTCGATACGGTGGCTGTCCCTATGTCAAACGCCTCGATTAACGCCGAAACCCTACTCTCCCTCTCGCCTGATATTGTGCTCATCAAGGAATCCATGTATCTCACCGATGGAGAAAAGAACAAGCTCGACAAGCTGGGTATCCCCTACCTTGTGATCGGCTATGAGAGCATGGAGGACCAGCTCTACGCGCTCGATTTAATCGGCGACTGCCTGGGCGGAGACGCGCAGACCACGGCGGGAGAAATTTACGACTACTATACCGATACCATCGCCCTTGCCACCGCTCTGCGCGCGCAGGTGGAGCAGGCGGAACCTCTGCGTGTCTACCACTCCATCAGCGAGGCAGTGCGCACAGACGGCGAGAACACGCTGGGTAACGACTGGATCTCCTGCGTGGGCGCGGTAGACGTATCGGCGGGCGAAAACCTCACCCTTGCGGAAAGTGACTATTTTGCAAGCATGGAGCAGATCTATACCTGGGACCCGGACGTAATCATCTGCAACGAGGCGGAAACCGCATCCTATCTGCTCGCGAATGAGAAATGGGCCGGACTCGGCGCGGTGCAGCGGGGAGACGTCTACAACATCCCCGTCGGTGCGACGCGCTGGGGCCACCGCGGTAGCCTGGAGACTTACTTTGCCATCCTGTGGTTCGGCACAACCTTCTACCCCGATATTTACGCGCAGGTGGATTTAAAGACGGAGGTATTTGACTTCTATGAGACGATACTGGGCATCACACTGGATGACGATATGTACGACGCGATTTGCACCGGAACCGGGATACGGGGCAAAAGCGCGGGAAACAGCGGAGCGTGAGTGACCTATGCAGGTATATATATGTATAGACGATACGGATGACATCAGCAAGCACACAAGTACCGGGGCCATTGCGCAGAAGGTAGCGCAGGCGCTCCAGCGGCGCGGCGCAGTGCTGGAGGAGGGCATCACCCGGCACCAGCTGCTCCTTCACCCGGATATCCCCTACACCTCCCATAACAGCGCCATGTGCATGGCGCTGGAGTTTCAGGATAGCCCCTCCCTGCCCGCGCTTTACGACCTGGTGGCACCGGTCATACTGGCGGCATATGCCCCGGGCGCAAGCCCCGGACTTGCCATCTATCGCCCCGGCACAAGGCAGAATATCCAGCGGCTCATCCGGTTTGGGTACCGCGCCAAGCGGGAAGTGCTGTCCAAGGCCGACGCATACGCGGCCGCCGCAGACTGCAAAACGGTCTTGCTGCGGGAATTGGGCGGCAGTGGCCTCGGCGTCATCGGGGCGCTCGCGGGCATCGGTCTGCGTATCAGCCGCTGTGACGGCACCTTCCGCGGAAAGTACGGGCAGGACCTTGCCGGGCGGACGGTAACTGCAGACATAGTGTGCCGTGCCCTGCACCTCCATCAGATTCTCGATGGCAATGGGCAGGCACTGCCCGCATCCGCCGAGGTCATCATCGAAGATTATACCAAAATCGCCCTCATCGCAGGGAAACGCTGCTCGATTGTCTCCCATGTGCAGGGCGGCACCCCCGTCCTCTCGTCCATCTGTATGCGGGAATCCCCACCTGTCTGCCCGTGGTATCAGGAGGATAACGACGAGGAGGAGATGTGCTCCGGCGACGGGAAGGTTTGCGCAAACTGCCTCTTTCGCCGCTGGACGGCGACGGGGTATGACTGCGTACGGGGGGCGGGGGGATAAGCTATGAGAAGAATCCTCCCCTGCCTCTTATGCATGCTTCTGCTCGGCGTAACAGCGTCACCCACCTCTGCGGCAGAGGACACAGCGGCCTCCTTTTCCTACGGCATTCTGGAGGAATCGGGCGAAGCGATTGTAGAGGGCGAGACCACCCGCGCGGATCTGGACGCGCTCAGGCAAGCATGCATTCGCTATACCACGGTGACCGCAGATGGAAGCCACACGGCATCCTGGCGCAGCGGCGTAACGGTCAGCGATTACTTCATCTCCCTCGGTATCGACCCGGAAGAGGTCTCCTCCATCCGCTTTGAGGACACCGACGGCAGCACGCTGACCTATACCCGTCAAGAGCTATACGCTGTCAAGCGCTATACCTTTACACCGGAAGCCGTTCCGGCCACCGCGACGGAAATACCGCCGGCGGAGGAGACAAGCCCGCCTGTCGAGGAGACCCCGACCGCGCAGACAAGTCCGCCTGTCACGGAGACACTCCCGGCACAGACGTGGCAGCAGACGCAGTGGGAGGTACAGCTTTCCACTGCGACCTACGACGGCACAGTGTGGGATGAGGCACAGACGCAGCCATGCCTGACCGTCAGCGCAGGACAGACCGACGCCGACACGCCCGCCCCGGCGCTCGGGACGCTCAGGCGGGTAGAAATCCGGCTTGCCGAGGGCCACGCGTTTGCCCCAGAGATAACGCAGTTCGCGTTTTCCATCCGCGTGGGCACAGCGCTGATCGAGACGCGCACCATTTCCATGACGGAGCTGCTCGCCATGCCGCGCGCGCAGGCCGTCTATAGCTCCCTCACGCTGGACGCTACAGCGGAAAAGATTCTGGTATCCGGCATTCCCATCACGGACCTGATAGATTATCTCGGCGTGGCGTATGACGAGGTATCGAATTTGCGCTTTTTCTTTACCGACGGCAAGGACAGCAGCTTTTCCAGGGTGTTTCTGCTCGACCAGACCCGCTACTACTACCTCGACGCGGACAGCACGGCAAACCGCGCGGAGGTTCCGGCGCTTCTGGCGCTCCAATACCATCTCCAGCCGCTCGCCGAGGCGGATGCGTGGGATGGACTGTCCGACGACTTCGGCATCCGCGTCTGCTACGGGCAGCTCAATCCAGCCGATGTCTGCAGTACGATGTACGGGTACAACATCTGCAAAATGGAGCTGGTGCTCAGCTCCGCCAGCATGTACGGCAAAGACCCCGGCGAAACCACCCAGTCCACCGTCTATGACCCGGCGCTGACGGATACAAGCGGTCCCGCAACGGATCCGAACACGGGCTATCAGCTCGCGCAGCTACCGGAAGAGCTTGCTGTCACGGTGCGATATTTCGGGACAGACTCCATGCCGCGCAAGACCTTTACGCTCCAGGAATTGCGCACCCTGCCGCTGGTGCGGCAGCCCTATACCGCGGTCGACGCGGCGGGTCAGGTCGTTCTAGAGACGGCGGTCGGGGTGCGCCTGACCGATGTGATCGCCGCCGCTGGCATTGACGCAGGCTCCATCCAAAACGTCACCTTTTACTATACCGACGAAAACGGGGCGCGGCAGGGCCTTACGCTCAAATATGCGGATCTGACGGACACGAAGCGGTTTTTCTATCCCTACCTTCCCATGCGCTGGGACAGTACGACCGGGCGGCCTACCGCCGGAGCGGCGGCGGGCGCGGTGGCGGTGGATACCATCCTCGCGTTCCGTGAAAATTACGCGCCCGGCGCGACCGCGCCGGACTATTACAGGCTATCGAGCGACGGCCGCTTCCGGCTCGTCTTCGGGCAGACGAATACGCGCACACCCACCGCGGCGCAGTTGGTGAAGTGGATCGACACCATCGACATTCTGCTCTACGGCGCGCCACCGGAAGACGGCACGGACAGCGCGGATGCCGATTTGATCGGCAGCGCCGCGCAGGAAGACGCGCCGATGGTACAGCCGCCCACGCAAAATGCGCCCGATGCGAACACCGCGCCGAGCACTACAGAAACCGACCCGAATGCGGGCAGTGCAACGCGGTGGAAGCTCTACGAGATAACATCCAACGCCGTCCCGGCCGAAACACCCACGCGCCAAGGCAATACGATTGTTCTGGCACTTGCCACCGCCTGCGCACTCTTTGTCGGGGCCGGGGGAAGAATTTTTCTGTTCAGAAAGGGGAAACTACAATGAACCTGCTCACCGAGCTGCAAGATATGCTACATACCATTTCAGAGGGGGCGCTGATTCCAACCCTGATCATTCTCATCGCCCTGATTGTCGTCAGCGTTGTTTCTGTCGGCAGCATCATTACCGAGGGCGTGAGTGAGCGCCGCCGCCTACAGTCCGATATTCCCCGTCTACTGGCGGATTTACACGGGAATACGGTGGATGAGATGACTGCGCTCGTACAAGCAAGCACCTTGCTCCACTGGCAAAAAAGTGCCTTTTTGGAACTCAGCCAGTATTGCGACCTTCCCTCTGAGGAGCTGTACGCTGTGGCAAAGCGCATCATCGCCACCAGCGAGCGTGGCCGCAATAAGATTCTCTCGGTCTCTGAGACCGTCTCGCGCCTTGCCCCCATGTTTGGGCTCATGGGCACCCTCATCCCGCTCGGCCCGGGCATCATCGCGCTGGGCCAGGGGGACACCGCCACGTTGTCATCCTCCATGCTGGTTGCGTTCGACACAACGGTGGCGGGCCTCATCAGCGCGGCGAGCTGCTTTGTCATCAGCAAAATCAGAAGCCGCTGGTATGAAGACGACATGGTATCTCTGGAGAGTATGATGGACTGTATGCTCGAGGAGGTTGGCTCAGATGCATAGATCACTGCGCGGTCAATCCCTGCGGAATGGGAAAAAACACGGCGGCATCAACCCAATGGATGGCCTTGCAAATCTGGCCGATGCCATGCTGGTGCTTGCGTGCGGCCTAATGCTGGCGCTTATCATCAACTGGAATGTCGATATCAGCCTCGAAGAGGTGGATCTCTCCCAAGGGCAGGAGGTAACCGACGTCGAAAACCTGTCGGAAGACCTGCAGGCACAGATGAACGACAGTGATTATCAGCGCATGGGTACGCTCTATGTAGACCCGGAAACCGGAAAGATGGTTTTGCTGACGGAGGAGGCGGAATAGGGCTGTGCCCGCCGGTGGGTTTCCTCTCTATGAAACAGGTCCTGTGGCGGACGCGGCAACTAGCTTCCCAAATGCTCTTTCTGCCCTTCCAGCTCTCTGCCCTGTGTCTCATCATAAAAGGACAACACATTTTCCGCCTCTTCCTCCGGGGTCTTCTGCATCAGTGCCTCCGTCAGCATACGGCATTGGGTGCAAAAGAGTGCCTGTTCCTCTTCGGTCATCACGGATGCAATCAGCTCTTTTTGCCGCTTTGCCCCATGCTCCCTGCGGCGTAGCGCCGTCCAGCCGTCCGGCGTGAGGTGAATATGAACCTGCCGCCTGTCCCTGGCATCACGTACCCGGGCGATGTTGCCGTCCTCCTCCAATCCATTTAATTTTTCAGAGAGCGTGGAGGCGCTAATATTCATGTGCAAGGCCAGCTCTTTCCCTAATATGCCGTCATGATTCGCGATGAGGCGGAGCAGTCGCCCATGCCCTCTGCCGTTTGAGTGCGGGGACAGCTCACCTTGCCGGAGGTGGATGGCTTTGGCGAGGTTTTTGACTTCTCCAAATATATCATTATCTTTTCTCATTCTATCTCTAGCCTCCTAAAGCGTGATCCCTTTCCATATAGTATAGCATATTTTTCCCATTGTGGCACGTTTTTTATGGATGGGATAACAGGGCGAACATTCCAGTCGATCTGCTTGCCCAGTCTGACGCCGCCGAAATTGAGAAAAACCGCAACAATATCCGCAACCCACACGGGCGTGGGATATGGAACTGTAAAAGGCAGGGCGGTGGGATAGTTTTATCGCCGCACCGCCGCTGCTTGTTCTTTCGCTCTATGTAACAAATGCGTATGAAGCAGTTGCACAGAATGATGGAATACAGGCAAAGAGAATATCCATTGTTTTCAGTTTGCGGGCTGAACTGTGGATTGTGTCCCCGTTATCAAATAGATGGAGCGTCAAAATGCCCCGGTTGCTCTGGCAAGGGTTTTTTAAAAAACATCCTTTATTGTACATAAAAACCAGTTTATGGATACTGAGAAAGCCAAAGCCTTTGACAACAGAATGGAACATTTCACCGTCTAAATGATAGCACCTTCACCTACCCAAAGCAATTAAAACTTTTCCGTCCGTTCCGCCTATCCAGACCGTCAAGGGGCGAGTGGTATTGTTTCGCAAAGGGCGCGAAAAAATCTCCACGCTTCCCCCCTGACCGTCTGGATTTTTGCCGTGCCATTACGCCGCCTGCTTACGCAGGTATTTCAATCATATCACCGGCGTATATGAGGTTTGGGTTTTCAATGCTGTTCAGTGAGGCGATGGCCGCCACTGTCGTTCCATATCTCTCGGCGATGGCCCAGAGGGTATCGCCGGACTGAATTGTATAGCTGAAGGTGCCTGTGCTCGCGGTACCCGGAATCAAAAGCGTATCGCCAGCGTAAATCAAGTTAGCATTTGCGATTGCATTTAACGACACCAGCGCTGAAACGGTGGTATCATATCTGTTGGCAATTGCAGACAGGGTATCACCATACTTGATGGTATAAACCGTCTCTGTGGGGGGCCCGTTGCTATCGGTGTCGCTACTGCCGGTGCCACCATTGCTATCGGCACTACTACTTCCAGTGTCCTCTCCGGAGGAACTATTATCGATCAATATAGTGGACTTGAAATAATCCAAATCAACATCACCATCAATGCCCGAGACACTGCCGGTGTCACTATACTGAAATCCTGCCCAATCAGTCCAACTGCCGATGGAGCTAGGTGCACTGACGCCGTAATTGGCCACCCACAAAGGGTAACCCGTCAGATCAGAGGACCAAACATTTTCGGCATCATAGGCATCTGAGTAGAGGACCGGGGTATAGCCTGTGAGAGCGGCCAGCTCTACCAAATAGGCCTTGCCAATCTCGTTTACTTCGTCGTTTGAAAGATCTGAAAAGTCCTCGAAATCCATAGCAGGCAGGCAGTCATAGGCCTTGTCTTTGATGGTTGAATATAAAAACTGGGCCTGCTGCACCGCCTCATCAGTGGTAGTGGCTGTTATATAATGGTAGAATCCTATTTTTAAACCCGCAGCTTTGGCGTTTGCGTAGTTGCGCTCAAAATAGGTGTCAACTGAGCCGCTACCGTCGTCGGCGCGGATATAGACGATCTCAATGCCATCATCAGCTACACTGGCAAAATCAATGCTGCCCTGATAACTGCTGACATCAATTCCTTTGTAGGTCGTCTCGTCTACGGCGCTGAATGTAGTCGTTGCCGCCAAAGAGAGGCAGAGTGTGGCGAGAAGCATGGCGGTTATCCTTTTAATACATTTATGTTTCATAATATAACCTCCCAGCCCATTCTATGCGCAGAGGCAGTGTTATGACAATGCAAAATTCACCAATGGTTACTTATCGCGATGCTCATATGCATTTTTAGTTCCGGTATTTATTTTGCAATCATGTTTAAGGAAAAGCAACAAAAAAGCCCTCCCATGTATATCATAGGAGGGCCGCTTTGGTACGGCCGAAGGGACTCGAACCCCCAACATTCAGAACCGGAATCTGACGCTCTATCCATTGAACTACGGCCGCATACCTGCTACGCTGTTTGCGCCTAAGCTCAATCATTGTAGCAGGTAATACGGCATTTGTAAAGTAGGAAAATCGTTATTCCGCGCCCTGCATGGCCTCCATGCCCTGCTCGCCTGTGCGGATTTTGATGACGTTTTCCACATCATAGACAAAAATCTTGCCGTCGCCGATGTTGCCGGTATAGAGCGTCCTGCGCGCGGTCTCAACGACCTCCGACACCGGCACCTTGCACACAACGACGTCCACCTGGATTTTTGGCAGCAGGTTCATAGAAAGCGCAATGCCGCGGTAATACTCGGTTCTGCCCTTTTGGATGCCGCAGCCGAGCACCTGCGTCACCGTCATACCGCTCACGCCAATGGAGTTCATCGCCGCCTTTAAATCCTCAAACCGCGCCTGATTGCAGATAATGGTCACCTTGGTGAGCTTCACGTCGGAGGCCGCAACACGGGAAGGCTCTGTAACCACCTGCACCGGCACAGCCGCGTCGATATGCGCATGATTTGGTGCGGGCATTGGTGGGGCTTCGGGCAGCTCCACCATACCGTCCTCCACCGCGGTCATCGTAGTCGCCATGACAAAATCCGGATAGGCGGACGGCAGGCCATGCTCATGGATATCCAGCCCATCCAGCTCCTCCGCCGGGGAGACGCGCAGGCCGACGGTGTGTTTGATTAGCTGAAACGCGATGGTCATGATAACCGCCACCCAGCCAATCACCGCAACCACGCCGATACACTGTATCCCGAGAAAGGATGCGCCGCCGCCATAGAACAGGCCGCCGTCCGTCGCGAACAGTCCCACCATCAGCGTCCCCATTACACCGCACACCCCGTGGACGGAAATCGCGCCCACCGGGTCGTCAATCTTGAGCACCTTGTCGAAGAGCTCCACTGAGAGCGGCAGCACAATACCGGCACACAGGCCGATGATCGCGGCGCCGACAGGGGAAACCATATCGCAACCGGCGGTAATGGCGACCAGCCCCGCCAGCGCGCCGTTGAGGGACATGGCGACATCCGGCTTGCCGTAGCGCACCCAGGTAAAGACCATGGTACAGAGCGCCGCAAAGGCGGCGGACAAGTTGGTATTGAAGAAGATGGAACCGGCGGCGAAAATGTTGCTGTCGCCGGTCATGGAAACCGTGGATGCGCCGTTAAAGCCAAACCAGCAGAACCAGAGGATAAATACCCCCAATGCGCCGAGGGCAATGCTGTGTCCCAGAATGGCGCGCGGCTTGCCGTCCTTGCCGTACTTGCCGATACGCGGGCCGAGGATTTTCGCGCCGACCAGCGCCGCCACACCGCCGACCATATGTACCGCAGTGGAGCCTGCAAAGTCGTGAAAGCCCAGCTCAGAAAGCCAGCCGCCGCCCCAGATCCAGTGCCCGGAAATGGGGTAAACCACCGCGGACAGCACGAGGGAATAAATACAGTAGGAGCTGAACTTGGTGCGCTCCGCCATGGAGCCGGATACAATGGTCGCCGCCGTCGCGCAGAAGACGGTCTGAAAGATGAAATACGCGAAGAAGGGAACGCCCGCCGGTAAAATCGCACTGTAATCTCCCAGGGAAAAGAGGTCCAGTCCGCCGATCAAGCCGCTCGCCCCCCCAAACATCAGGCCAAAGCCGATGATCCAGAAGACAGGCGTGCCGATGCTGAAGTCCATCAGGTTTTTCATGATGATATTGCCCGTGTTTTTCGAGCGTGTGAAGCCCGCCTCACACAGCGCAAAGCCCGCCTGCATGAAAAAGACAAGCGCCGCGCCCACCAGAATCCAGATTGTGTTTACCGCTGAATACATTTCTCATTCCTCCCCACAAAATACACAAAGGCGCTCAACTCACCCTTCCTCGGGTCAATTGAGCACCTTTGCTTCTGAACATAGTCTAGCATCGATTATGAAACTTGTCAACTGCGATCCTTCATTTTTGTCACATGATAAAAATTTTACGCTATCTCTCTCCTGACTTCTATCTGTTTTGTCCTGTCGCTCTTCCGAAATATTTGCAAGTTAGCATGATGTATTCCGTCAAAAACGGGTGTCGTCCTCTGTATGTGAATTACATTGACACCATAATGCCTGCGGTATTCACGCGGCGCAGCGCGATGACCGCGCCACGCACGGAGTAGGCGGCGAGATCCCCCGCAGTGTTGCGCAGTACACAGGCGACGCGGGTGCCGTGTACCAGCCCGAGGTCAAAGAGGCGGCGGCTCATGGCCGGTTCCGCCTCCACCCGCTGCACATACGCGCACTGCCCGACTTGCAGCATACTAAGCGGGAATTCTGTTTTCATGTTTTTCTCCCCAACAATATAGGATGGTGGTTCCCCTGCGCGGCAGGGAATGCTCCGTTCCATTCTATGCGGTTGGCCCCGACTTCTTGCGGTAGAGGCACATCATAACTGCCTAGCGTTGGATTAGAGCAAATTCCAAAAACATAGTGCATATTCGCTTGGCAAAAGCAGCGCCATGCTACGTTGCGCAAACTTGCATTCCACCAAGGAGTGTGGCGTTTTCGCGCCTTGCCTGACACTGCTTTTGCTGGCGCTCGGTATGCGCTCTGTTTTCTACATTTGCTCTAAAAACTCCATCAGGAAGTCCGCGCCGCGCGGGCCCATGATGGGCAGATGTTGGGCGATCTGGGGCCGCCCTGCCACCGGCACGCTAACACATAGCTTATGATTGTCCTCCGGACACACACTGAGCGCCACATCGTCGGCCAGCACATGCTGTCCGTGGAGCGCGCGCAGCACCGTCATCCAGTCCCGCTCTTGGTGGTAGTAGCGGATCTCCGCATCCGCGTCTTCCACATGGCCGAGGGCATGACGGCAGATCAACACGTCCGTCGGGAGATCCAGCGAACGCGCAAAGTCCCGCAGGCCCGCCACCAGATGGTACTCTCCCGCAATACTCACGGTCGGCTGCGCGCCGCGCCGCCGCTGGAGGCCCAGACGGGCGGCCTCAAATTTGCCCTGTATCCCATGTATGACGTCCGCATCTGGTAGCCCCAGCGTTTGGCCCACCGCCTCCAGCCAGCGCACGGTGCCGGTGTAGCCGTAAGGCGCCATTGCAACGTATGGGGTGCCGCAGTGCGCCTGGAGCCAACGGGCCGCCGAAAGCGCTTCCGGGCGGATGACGAGGTTGACCGCCGCGCCGCCCGCTGCCCGCAGATCCGCCACCGTGCTGTCCAGCCCCAATGTGGCAATCCGGCTTGCCCCGAAGGCGGCACGCATCAGCTCCTCCATCTCCCACAGGTCGGAGCGAATACGGTAAGATCCGGCGGAGGCACCCAAAATGTTGTACGTGCCGGGCAGAACGGGGGCGTCGGTTTCGGTCAGCTCCCGCACCAGCAGGGCGTAGACGTCGTGCAGGCCGGTGGCGTAGTCCCCCTTGAGTCCGCCGCCCTCGTAGGGAATGAGCGTCGCGTGCACCTCCGCCTGCATATAACTGCAAACCCCGGCGATGTCCGCGCCGGTGACGGCGAGGATGGCGGAGGGCACCACAAAGATCACCGGCGGCTGGAGCGCGCTGTCCAGCGCCCGCAGCGCCGTTTCCAGACGGGTGACATCCCCCATGACCACATCATCCTCGCCCAGATGGGTGGAAAAGAGCCGCCGGGTGCGCAGCCCCATGCCCTCCCATTGCCGCCCCGCGTAACGCGTGGTACCGAGCGGGCCGTATTCCAAAACTACCGCGTCCTCCACGCCCAGCATCGTCCAGAGGGCCGCCATGCGGTCGGAGGGGACGGGGAGGGTTCTGATCAGACTCATCTGCCGCTCCTCCCTTCGCCGTTATACCCGGCCAGAAACTGGAGATGTTCCGCAATGGCCTGAAAGCCAAAGTACGTTAGCCCCCTGCCGCCGACAAGGCCCCAGTCCAGATTCAGGTCTGCCTGCAGCGTGCGGCCCAGCGCGCGGGCGTCCTCCGGGCACAGGAACTGAACGACAGCCGGATCGGCCTGTTCCAGAATGGCCTGCACATCCCCGTCGTCCCGCCCGGGGAATGTATGGGACTCAATCAGCAGGGGCCGCATGCCCAGCGTACACAGAAACGCATTCAGCTCATAGGTGGGGAACTCCGTCTGGACGGAAATATAGCGCTTGCCCGCAAGCGTCTTGCCCGACGCAGCCACCGTTTGGCGCACCGCTTGATACGCGGCATGGACTGCGTCAGGCAGGGGGATGTCCAGCTGAGCGAACAGGTCTTCATAGCCCGCCAGCACACGGTCTGGAAAGATATGCCCGCCCACCTGCACAAAGGGGACGCCAAACCGCTTTTCCATTGCACGGGCGAGCGCCAACGCCGCTCGATTCACGACAATATTCAGCCGGGCGGAGGGTGCCCGCTTCAAATCCTCCACCGTACAGTCCGGGATGGTGGTACCCACTTCCACCCCAGCCTCGGCCAGAAAGCCCGCGAGCTCGGAGCGCGCGAATTCCTGCCGCCCCTGTCCCAGAATGTTCACCGCCTGCCCCGGCGCAGCGGGCTTCATGGCGTCTGCGCAGGCGGAGAGCACCGCGCCGATTCCGGCGAAGGCGTCCCACGTCTTAAAGTGCTCCGTGTGGGCTGTCAGCACCGGGATGCCGTACCGCGCCCCCAGTGTCTCAGCCAGAGCATCCACATCGTCGCCGGTAATTTCGGGGACGCAGGTGGTCACGAGAAACACCGCCGACGGCGCAGATTCCTCCATCAGCTCGTCCACGGCCGCCTCGAGCTTCCCGCACGCGCCGAAGGTGACGTCGTGCCAATCCATCACCATGCCGGTGAGGGGATCACGTTGCTCGCCCAACGCCGTAGCGGCGTCGAGGACATAGAAAACGCATTCGGCGACGCCCAGCACCAGCGTCGCTGCTCCCGCAATGCGCCCGGTGGCGCGGACGGCGGTGTGCAGGGGGCAGTGATCACAGCGGCAGGTGCTGTAGGCGGGGGCCGGAATGTCCCGGACGCCCCGCACTTCTCGCAGTTTTTTCGGGGTGACCATCACTGCGTCACCTCCGGATCGCGCGCTAATATCTTGTCCGCAAGCGCGTTGTAGGCGGCGATCATCTCCGAATCCTCCCCGGTCAGCATCTCGAAGACGGTGCCACCCTGGGCCTCGGCCCGCTGGATTTCCGTGGAACGCGGCAGGATATGCAGCAGCTCTGTGTCCATCTCCGCCACCGCCTTGCGCACAATTTCCTCCTCATCCGGGATGTTCTTTGCATTGAGGATCAGGCCATCCAGCCTTGCGTATCCGCGCTTGCCGAAGTTGCGGATTGCGGCGGCGATGTTGCTCGCGGCGTAAAGGGACATCATCTCCCCGGAGGAGACCACATAGACCTCCCGCGCGTAGCCGTCCCTGATAGGCATGGCAAAGCCGCCGCACACCACGTCCCCCAGCACGTCGTAGAGCACCACGTCCGGCTGGTATGTTTCAAACGCGCCCAGTTCCTCCAGCTTCTGAAATGCCGTGATGATCCCCCGGCCCGCGCAGCCCACACCGGGCATGGGGCCGCCGGACTCCACGCAGAGCACCCCGCCAAAGCCTTCCACCACAATGTCTTTGAGCGTAATATCGTCTCCCTTTTCCCGAATCTGGTCGAGCACTGTTGCGATACGCGCCCCGCCGGTGAGGTTCGTGGTGGAGTCCGCCTTGGGGTCGCAGCCCACCTGCATCACCCGCAACCCCTTTCCCGCGAGCGCCGCCGAAAGGTTGGAGGTGGTAGTCGATTTCCCGATGCCTCCCTTGCCGTAGATTGCAATTTTTCGTGCCATATTCGCCTGTGACAGTGCGCCGCGATACCCTGACTGCGCCCCGCCCCTTCCTCCTTTTATGATCATGACAGGCAGTTAGTGATTTCTAATACTAATCACTGATTAAATGCTTTAATCAGTGATGCGGTGCCTTTGGCACCGCGCCGCTACGCGGCACGTCCCATAAGCTCCGTACGCGCTCCGCGCTATCAATCGCTATCCAGCGATTGATACGGAGACTAGTATAACTTCACGCCTACTATTATACTCCACCGGTTTTTGTAAAGTCAAGAATTTGCGCCTGTGCCGATCCGCTATCATTCGTTTTTATGATGTGCATTCACCGATTATAATGCTATAATAAACGCAAACGATCCGCTGAAAAGCATAAAAAAGGAGCCTTCATTCTATGTCCATCTATCTCGATAGCGCCGCAACGACGCCTGTCCTACCGGAAGCCGCCACCGCGGCATTAGAGGTTATGACCGAAACCTTTGGTAACCCTTCCTCCCTCCATGCGCAGGGGCGGCTTGCCGCCGCCCGACTGCGCGCGAACCGCCGCACTGTCGCTGCCAAACTCGGCTGCGGGCCGGATGAGCTGTTTTTCACATCCGGCGGCACAGAGGGGAACAACTGGGCGATTTTTTCCAGTACGGAGGCCGTCCGCCGCCACGGCACCCACATCATCACAACCGCCGCCGAGCACGACGCCGTGCTCGAGCCGGTCAAGGTATTGGAGCGGGCGGACTGGTCGGTCACCCGCCTGAAGCCCGACCACACAGGGCACATCTCGACAGAAGCTTTTCAGGACGCGCTGCGCCCGGAGACAAGCTTTGTGTCCATGATGCTCATCAACAACGAGACCGGCGCGCGCTTCCCGGTGGAGGCATGTGCGGCAGCCGCCAAGGCGTCCCACCCGCACCTGCTCTTTCACACCGACGCGGTGCAAGCCTTTTTAAAGGTGCCTTTTACCGCATCGGCGCTGGGTGCCGACCTTGTCACCGTCAGCGGGCATAAAATCGGTGCCCCCAAGGGGATTGGGGCGCTTTATATCCGGCGGGGGACAAAGCTCTCTCCCCTCCTTTACGGGGGCGGGCAGGAGCAAAACCTGCGCTCCGGCACCGAACCGACTGCACAGATCGCGGCGTTTGCGGCGGCCTGTGCCGCGTGGAATCCCGCGGCGTCCAACCATATGGCGGACCTGAAAGCGCAGGCCATCGCGCTGCTGCGCGCCGTCCCAGGCCTTCACATCATCAGTGCGGGCGACGCTCCCCACATTCTGGCAGTCAGCCTGCCGGGCTATCCCAGCGAAATGCTCGTGCGTGCGCTCAGTGACGGCGGAATCTTCGTCTCCTCCGGCTCAGCGTGCCACCGCGGGAAGCCCAGCCACGTCTTCGCCTCCATGGGACTCGATCAGCGTACCCTGACCGGCATGCTGCGCATCTCCCTCTGCCCCACCTCCACGGCGGAGGAACTGCGCACGTTGCAGGGTGCCCTCACAGAAATCGTGCGGACACGCATATCGATATAATACGGTTCCTTTCGCTGTACGCTTTTATGCAAACTGAGCTACAATCCCGCCATTAAATGCCACTGTCGGGGCGACCGCCAGCGTAGGCGCTGTGGGCATCTTAATGCCCATACAGATCATGACCTGTGTCCCTTTCGTGAGCAGAACGTTGATATCCGCCGATTCTCCATAGACAACCGCGCCGAAGGCAGCCCAGTTCGTTCCGCCCAATATCGGATCTGTATCAAAATACGTATCCGGCAAAAAAGTGTAGGTTTTACCGACCATTGGCGCGGTCGCAATGACAATATAGGGTACTACATTACCATAGCTAGCAAGCGCTAAAGCCGAACCGTTTACTACAGTCGCAGATATTTTTTTAATAATCATATCCGCCGGCAATGTAAACTCATACCATTCGTCTGCGGCAGTCAGCGTAAATGTGGTGCCGTTCGCTGCGGTCAGCGGAATATTCACGTTGCTTTCCCCGAATCCGGTTACCGCAACACGGAGAGATTGACCGGACGCGTTTGTGGTTGGCGTAGCAACAGCGGCATACCCGGTTGAAAAAGGAATGAGAAATGAACCGTTGGCAGCAGTCGGCCCTGTAGGCCCTGTAGGCCCGGTCGGGCCGGTGGGACCCTCGATGCCCTGCGCACCCTCCGGCCCTTGCACACCTTCCGGACCGGTCGGGCCCAGCGGCCCGGTCGCACCCGTGGGGCCTTGCACACCCTGTATGCCCTCGGCCCCTTGCACCCCTTGTGGGCCGGTCGGTCCCTGCGGCCCGGTCGGGCCCGTAGCACCCTGCACGCCTTGCGCACCCTCTGCCCCCTGCGCGCCTTGTGGGCCGGTCACCCCCTGCGGCCCGGTCGCACCCGTGGGGCCTTCCAGTCCTTGTGCGCCCTGAATACCCTGTGCACCTGTGGGGCCTCGAATGGTACCGACATTGACCCATGTACCGCTCAGTTCGTCCCAGACATAAAGATCACCATCGACGATATAACCATCGCCTGGATTTCCCGTTGGATGTGCTGCAACCAGTTCCTCATATGTATCATATGACCCCAAAATAGTAACGCTGGTTCCAGCTGCGCCGGTAGGCCCCTGGTTGCCTTGCGCTCCGGTAGGGCCTGTTTCCCCTTGCACACCGGCAGGCCCTACCTCGCCTTGCGGGCCAATAGGTGTCCCTGCACACCTTGCGCTCCGGCGGGGCCCACTTCTCCCTGTGCCCCAGCGGGGCCTGCCTCACCCTGCACAACCGCAGGCCCCTGTACGCCTTGTGCTCCGGCAGGGCCCACATCCCCCTGTGGCCCGGTCGGCCCGGCCGCACCTTGTATGCCAGCAGCTCCCTGTACGCCTTGCGGCCCGGCTGGGCCTGCCGGGCCCCGTGAACCGGGTGTGCCTGCTTCTCCTCTTGGCCCCGTCGGCCCCGTTTGCCCCGTACCCCCGCGATCCCTTAGATCAACAATAGCAGAGCCCTGCGTTACGGTGACATCAACGCTATGGTCCGTGGATTCAAATATAATGCTCTCTCCAACCTTCACCTCTGCAGTAGATTCGTCCGTACCTACAACATGAAATAATGCCTGTGTATTCCCGAAAGAACCCGTCGGACCGGTTGCGCCAGTCGGGCCGGTTGGTCCGACATATCCCGCGCAGCAAATAGGATAAGAATTTTGGCACCTGCATGGATTGCTGCCGCATATTCCACAGCGATAAGTATAATTTTTCATCAGATATATCAGCCCCATACATTCGAAATAGATCGTATTCCCATTATATGTTGGCCGATTCTGATCTGATATCCACCGCCAATGCAGCATGATTATATCCCGCCAAAAGAATTTGGAGTGCCCCTATCAAGATATGATAAGGACACTCCATCTGGCAAAAGTAAAATGCAGACTGTCGCTATGACAGACACATCAGGTTATAGATCAGCACCGCCGCGTCGGCACGGGTGGCCTCCTGCGTGGGGTAGAACTTCCCGCTCGCATCCGGGGTGATGATCCCCATCCCCTGCGCAATGGCGACATAGCCGAGGAGCGCATCGCTGACGCTGTCCGCATCAGCAAAGGAGCAGGTATAGATCCCCTGCAGCTGCGCCGCCTTGCCATAGCCCGCCGCGCTGAGCAATATCTTCACCATCTCCTCACGCGTCAGCACTTTGTTGTCGTCCCGCTCGGCCACGGTAAGCATCCCGAACGCATAGGCACGCCGATACAGGTCAGTGACGTTCGTCTCGCTTTCAAGGGCAATCGGCCCGCCGTCCACAGCGGAGAGCATCAGACTGATACAATCCATCTGTGTTAAATTCTGCTCCGGCTGGAACAGCCCACCCAAATAGCCAATACCCAGTGCACCGAGCGCCTCAATCTGGCTCTGCGCGGCGCTCCCTTCAATATCGCTATAGTGCAGGGCGAGCTCCGCCTCGTCCTGCGCCATGACAAGTGCGCCAGTCTTTGCATCCACGCCTGTCACGGCACTCCCCTTCCATGTCGCGGTGTACGCGAGGGTCAGGCGGTAGAGGTAATTCTGTTCCCATCTGATGAGCCTCTGGTACGCCTCCATGCTGGAATCAATGGCAAAGGGCACGCCGATATAGCCGAGCGTGGCTTCCTGTGCGGCAGCGTACTTCTCCCCCGCCACCTGCTCTAAGATCAGCCCGGAGGGCGAATCAAACTGCGCAGCGCTGTCAAACGACCCGGAAAGGGCACAGACCGCACCCGTCTCGGTATCAACGCCCACCGTATAGGTGTTCTGGCGGAACAGGTAGCCGTTTACCTGCCGGAAAAAGGTGTAGGTGTGCGCGGCACTGTATTCATTGTCCGGCACCTCACCTTTTACCAGCACCATCTGCTGCGCGGCATTCTGATTCACGGTAGTCAAAAACGCCGTGGCAATCTCCTCCCCTTCGGCAAGGCTGACATTGCACACGTATCCGGAATCGTAATAATCCCTGTAGGCGTAGAGGCTCTGCAGCGCGCCGGTTTTCCCATCCATACAGATCATATAGGTCACTTGGCCGCCGCCCTGCGTCCCTGCCATGGTGAGTGTAGCATGCACCGCGCCGCTCTCAGCATTGCTGCGGGTAAAGCGCGTATTCGCGCACGTCAGGCCGTCGAGCTGAAGCGCAGGGTAATTGTCCCGCAACTTCCGCTCCAGCGTCTGCGCCGAGAGCACGTCCTTCAGCTCCTCCGCGCCGGTCAGCTCGACCTCGGTCAGTCCTACCTCGGCGTCGTCATATGCGCCGCCCACGGCAAGCGCGCTCTCCTGCATGGAATACGCTGTGCGACTATTATAATAGTATGCCCCCAGCTCACGCGAGCGCACACTGACATTTACCAGCGCCCCGCTCTGCGCATCCACATAGTAGGCATCCTCCTGCGTCGGCAGATAGCGCAGCACCGCCTTGTCCGCGTCCGCGTCGAGAACATACTCGAGGGAAAAGGTGTTGACCGAACTGAGCTTCGGCGTCGCCTGCGCCGCCGTCACCACTGGGGTCGAGGTCGGCACGTCGCCGGTATACTCGTCGCTCATACTGCGGTAAAAGCTGTTAACCACGCCGTCCGACAGGCGCACCTGCACCGAAAAATCAAACGGAGAGGGCAGGCCATTGAGTAGAATCGTGCCGATATAATTCTGGTACCGATTGGATGTCCCGTAAACGTAAAAGCCGGTATCCACGTCAAAGAGCGCACTTTCCCCTGTGCCCAATACGCGATCTAAAAAGGCCTGTACGCTCTGCCGGTACACCGCATCCTCCTGCGGGAATTTCGGGTTGTAGGAGGAAGAAAGATTTGTATCTTCCCAGTCCTCCATGTCCCAACGGTAGAAATCGAAAATCGTGCCATCCTCCGCCGTGCGCACCGCGAGGAACGCCTCATCATCGTCTGTCCACCGCAGATACCATGTGTTTTTCAGTGCTCCCTCATTGAGTTCCCCGCTGAATTTGGTGTACTTCTGCGTGTCAATGCTGAGCTGCTCCTTGACCTTCACGGTTACCGCCTGCAGGCGCGCCTCCTGACTTTCGTCCGCTGCGCACACGGGGATCGCGAGCGTAGCGACCAGAACAACGCACAGCAGCATGGATATCATCTTTCGCATCATCATCACGCCTCCCTTTTTTCATACAACCATTGTACTATGTTTTAGACGCAGCAGAAAGGAAAAAGTTCCGGTAATGAAAATTTTTATGATCTTCAATGCAGGAACTTTCCTCGGACGCAGGAAAAAGGAAGACACGTAAATCGACTCTAGAAATCCAAGCAAAAAGGCGGGCCGCAGAAAGAAAAATGCTGCGCCCCGCCCCTTTCCGCACCATACATCAGGAAAAGATGGGAAAGAAACTGGATAAATATCGTATTGTTATAGTGACAACGGTCCTATCCTATGTTATACTGGTTACAAAAGTAGCATTATAATCGAATAAATTCTAAACTTGTATCTCAAGGCAGAAGACTGCAGTAAAATGGACTATTTTAATCTAACTTTAGCGCGCATTGATGAAGGGGATGGATGAAATGAAAACACGCATAGTAAAACCCAGTGCCATGCTTCTGGCGGCAACTGTACTGGTACTTTTGGGCGCATGGGGCGGCTTGACGGTAACGGCGGCAGACGAGACGGCAAACGATACCAGCGAATTTTACGCAAAGCTAGACAACGTGATCACCAGCGGCGGCGGCACGCTGTATCTGGATGATAGTCTGGCGGGCATGACGCTCCCCAGTGTACAAACCATCTCAGTGACAAGCAGCACAGAGGTCACGATCGCTGCAGACAGCTCTTTGACACTGAAAACGGCAAGCAATGAGCGCCACCTGATATTCAGCCTGGATGACGGCGTGGTTTTAACGTTGCATTTTGAAGGTGTTATTTTGGATGGCGGCAACGATGGCGGCGGCATTGAGATTCTCGGCACGGATCCCGCTACAGTTGAACTAGACGGGGCGGATATCCAGTACTGTACCGTCAAGAACACCGGCAGCGGAGTCTATAACAGCGGCGGCGGGGTCTATGCCGGTGTACAAGATGTTGCAATTACGAGCAGCAGGTTTTATAGCAACAGTGCCGATCTGAATGGCGGCGGCGTTTATGTGGAAAGCGGCAATGTAACCATCGAGAACAGCACCTTTGAGGAAAACAGCGTTGTGACCCCTTACGACGGCAAGGGCGGCGGCGTATGTGCACGCTACGGGACGCTTTCCATTACAGGGAGCAAGTTTCTGAATAACAGCGTAAGCTCCACAGGCAGCGGCCAGTCAACCCGTGGCGGCGGCGCATATGCCGGGTCCAGCTGCACGATTGATAACAGCACTTTTGAATGCAACAACGCAGACGGGGCGACGCCCTCCGGCGGTGGTTTATACGTAGCGGAGACATCCGCTGGAACAAGCACCATTACCGGCAGTACCTTTACGCAAAACACCGCGACCTCTGTCACGTCGAACGTAACAGGCGGCGGAGCCTGTTTTATCAACGAGGATGTGTATATTACAGCGAGCACCTTTTGCGAAAATGAGGCAACCAGCGAAGATCAAAACGCATGGGGTGGCGGTGTATACGTGAAAACCGGCAATGTGGTGGTGGACGATGGAAGCGCCTTTATACTGAACCGTGCAACCGCCGAGAATGAGCACACCGCGAACGGCGGCGGTGTGTGTATCGCGACAACCGGCAACCTGACAATACAGGACAGCAGCTTTACGCAGAATATTGCAGCAGGCGAAAGTTACGCAACCGGCGGCGGCGGCTACATCGGGGATGGCACACTCACCATTTCAAACAGCCAATTCACAGAAAACGAAGCGATATCGGAAGCAAGCGGTGCGCGCGGTGGTGCCGTATATACCATTGGCGACAGCATGAACGTCCAAAGCAGTATCTTTACGGGCAACAAGGCTGCCATTACTTCTCCCAGCAATATCTCTGGCGCAGGCGCTTTTGGTGGTGCCGTACATGCATACACCAGTTCCACAATCATTGACAGCAGCACCTTTGCGGAAAACGCGGTGGCTACTGTGAATGGATGGGCTTACGGCGGCGGCGTGTTTGCCTCCAGCCCCAGTGGTCAAAACGCTGTATCCATCACAGGGGAAACCATCTTCCGTGGTAACACCGCAACCACCACCGCAGCTGGCAGCCTCGCTTACGGCGGCGGCCTGTATACATACAATAATATTACGACGATCAACGGGGCCACTTTTGAAGACAACGCGGCCCGCTCCGACAGCGGCGCCGCTTATGGCGGCGGTCTGTACGCACGCAGTGGCGCGGATATCATCAAAACCACCTTTGACGGCAATGAGGCCCGCTCCGCCAACGATACCGCCGGGGGCGGCGGCGTAGCCACATACGGTGTATTGACGGTCAGCGACAACAGCACCTTTACGGAAAACCGGGCGGAAGGCCCCGTCAGCGCCTACGGCGGCGGCATTTACTGTGATGCCTCCGGCAGTGTCCTCACCATGACAGATGTCACATTCCAGCGCAACGAGGCAAACTCAGAAAATGACGCGCAGGGCGGCGGCGTGTCTGTTGTGGCCGCGAGCAACAGGATAATCACCGGCAGCACCTTTACCGAAAACAACGCCATATGTACCGGCAGCGGCACAAGCACGGGCGGCGGTGTCAGCGCAGCCGGACAAACCACGGTCACAAGCTGCACATTCCAGAACAATCTGGCGTCCGCTCCGCTGGGCGCGGCGCAGGGCGGCGGTGTATCCTCCGGTGCCCTGGTCATCAGCGGCAGCCGCTTTGAGGACAATACGGCGGAGGCAGGCGCTTTGTCCGCCCGCGGCGGCGGCACCTATTCGAGCACTTCTATGCAATTTACGGACAGCACCTTTATCAACAACACAGCCACCGGCAGCGGCGCGGGTTACGGCGGCGGCATGTATCTCAATGGCAGTATGGCGATGCTTGCCGAGGGAACCAGCTACTTTACCGGAAACAGCGCCACAACGGAGGGCGGCGCAATTTATACGGACGCATACACAGACTACAACAACCTGACGAGCACCGATTATCAGTATCATTACCTCAATTACAACGGTGCTGTTGTGTACTTCAGCGGTAACACGGCCTCGGCGCTCTACGCACCGCCGCAGGATGCGGACACAGCCTTCAGCAACCTCAACGCCGGCAGCGTCAGCGCATTTGACCATCCGCTCAACAACTATGACATCAATTTTGCAGGCGGACTGCGCTACTACGCCCTGACCTATGACGACAACCATTCCAGTCCGAGCCAGGTGTACGACGACGGGATTTACAGCGACGGCGGTGCCGCCACTGTCAAAGCTTATAGTGACACGGGCCTGTCCGCATACTCCGGCTACACCTTCCAAAATTGGAACACACAGGCGGACGGCAGCGGCACGTCCTATGCGGCGGGCGACAGCCTGACGGTCACGGTGGACACCGTGCTTTACGCCCAGTGGAAAAAAGACAGCAGCGGCGGTGGCGGCGGAACCACCACCACCTATTCCGTGACGTACAACGCAAACGGCGGCGCAGGCAGCTATCGAGACGCAAACCTCTCCAAAGGCACAAGCTACACCATTCTCACCCATACGGACGCGGGCATCTCGTATAGCGGGTACACCTTCGCGGGCTGGAACACCGCAGCCGACGGGAGCGGCACAGGCTACACGGCGGGCCAGTCAGTCACCATCTCAGGGAGCATCACCCTGTACGCCGTCTGGCGGGAGGGCACGGACGCGCTGCGCGTGACGTATTACGCATCCGACGCGACGTCAGGCGCGGTGCCGGTGGACAGCAACCTATATAGCGAAGGCGACACCGTCACCCTGCTCTATAACACGGGGCTCCTGCGCAAGAGCGGTTACTACTTCTCCGGTTGGGCGTTCAGCGAGACGGGCGGAACCGTCCTGCGCCCCAGCACGCAGTTTGTCATCGGCGACGCGGACGTGCAGCTCTATGCCCGCTGGGGAATCCTCTCGTCGGGCGGCAGTCAGCTCGAAACCCTCTATGATGCGGATGTGCCGCTGGCTGCGTTAACGACCGATCACATCTGGTACATTCAGGGTTACCCGGACAACAGCGTCCGCCCGGAGGGGAATCTGACGCGCGCCGAGGCCGCGGCGATCTTCTACCGCCTCATTGACGACGAGAGCGGCAAGGCGCAGACGGGCTACACCATCTCCTTCAGCGACGTGAGTCAGGCCGACTGGTACTACCACGAGGTCTCCTATCTCACCAACCGCGGGATTTTATTCGG
>JAJQEJ010000063.1 GCA_021201735.1 Oscillospiraceae bacterium
CGTAAACGACGCGCAGGAAGAGATCTGGACGACCTATACCTACAGCGCAGGATAATATAATGGGGCTGCGGCGAGCAACGCCGCAGCCCCATTTTGTCTGCCGGAAAATATTAGACGGACACCATACTGCATGCCTTGCGCGCAAACTGCGCGGCCTGCGCGAGGTCATTCTCGTTCGGATGACCGGGATACAGCACAAGAAAGGAGCCGTGGCAGTAGAAATCCGGCTGGAGGACATGGATGCCGTTTGCCGTGAGGCGCTTTTCCATCTCGCTGTTGCCGCTTTTGACGAAGGCCGAGGTGCCGAAGAGCGCGACCGCCTTCACCTGCTCGGCTGTGAGCTGGGCGATACATGCCTGCATCTGCTCGTCAAGCTTGCCTCCATAGACCGATGCGCCGAGGAAGAGCAGGTCAACCGGCGGCGCAAGGGGGACGGCACATGTTTCCGCAGAGACCCCGGCGGCCTGCGCGATGGCCTGCGCGAGCTTTTTTGTGTTCCCGCCACGGGAGTAGTAGCGTACTGCGACGTTCATGCTAAAACCTCCTCGTATTTTTTATGTAAGTGAGAGGGACAGTTCTTTGGACTCACCGGACATGGTGGTGCAGACCGCCGTTGCCTCGTCGAGATAGAACGTCTCAAACACACCGTCGCCGACGGAGTAGATACCGCGCAGCTCCGGCATGACGTCGAGCGCCTTTTTCTGGCTCTCCGCCGTGGTGGAGAAGACCGCCTTGCCGCTGATACGCAGGGTGTTATCGCCGTCGCAGCAGGAGAGCTCCACCTTGGGGTTTGCGACCATCTGCCGGTACATCGCCTTCCCGTTTCCGGTGCAGAAGGTCAGCTTTCCGTTGTGTTCCATGACGAAACCGAGCGGGCGCACGTGGGGCCGGTCGCCGTCGGTCGTTGCGAGATAAAAGAGCCCCACTGTTTGCAAAAAGTCCAGTATGGTTTTCATACTATGCCCCCTTTTACTACCATTATATACCGAAATTTTCATTTTGCAAGAGAATCGTACAAGCCGCCGCACGGTACCCTGACAGGTACTTTGCGGCGGCCTGGGTATCTATCGATGCATCTGTTCGGCACAGGCCGGGGTAAAGACAAAGGTGTCCTCCTGCGCATCGACATGGAGGGTGCCGCCCTCACCGACTTTTCCGGATAAAATCAGCTCGGTGGAGCGGTTTTCAATCTGATTGCGGATCACGCGCCGCAGGGGGCGCGCGCCGTAATCCGGGTCAAAACCCTTGCCCGCGAGGGTGTGCAGCGCCTCCTCCGTGAAGGTGAAGGTGATGTGCAGCTTCTCCATGCGCCGTGTAAAGTCCTCGAGCATATGCCGGGCGATCTGGGCGACCTCATCCCGGGAGAGCTGGGTAAAGACGATGGTCTCGTCGAGACGGTTGAGAAATTCAGGGCGGAATACGCGCTTTAAGTCATCGAGCACCACGGCGCGCAGCTCGCTCTGGGGGCGGACGCTTCCGCTGCTCTGCTCCGCGGAAAAGCCGAGGCGCGTCCCCTTCGCGGTGATCCGGTCGGCACCGACGTTGGAGGTCATGACGATGATGCAGTTTTTAAAGTCCGCGCGCCGCCCCTGCGCGTCGGTCAATTGCCCGTCCTCCATGATTTGCAGGAGGATGCCCCAGATGTCGTTGTGTGCCTTTTCGATCTCGTCAAAGAGCACCACGGCATACGGGCGGCGGCGGATCTGCTCGGTGAGCTGCCCGCCCTCCTCGTACCCCACATAGCCGGGTGGTGAGCCGATGAGGCGGGAGACGGCGTGCTTTTCCATATACTCCGACATGTCGAAACGGAGCATCGCCTCCTCACTGCCGAAGAGCATCTGGGCGAGGGCGCGGCAGAGCTCGGTTTTGCCCACGCCCGTCGGCCCGAGGAAGAGGAAGCAGCCGGTGGGCCTGCCCGCCTCCTTGAGTCCGACGCGCCCGCGGCGCACCGCCTGCGCCACGGCGGTGACCGCCTCCGCCTGCCCGATCACGCGGCGGTGCAGCGTCTCCTCAAGGTGCAGCAGGCGCTCGGACTCCTCGGTGGTGAGAGTGGTGACGGGGATGCCCGTCCAGACCGACACGACGCTTGCGATGTCCTCCGCCGTGACGCAGCTCTGCGTCTGCCCGTTCTCCAGCGCCGCACGGCGCTGCGTGAGTTCCCGGCGAAAGTCCCCCTCCGCGTCGCGCAGCATGGCGGCCTTTTCAAAATCCTGTCCGCGGATGGCAAGCTCCTTCTCCTGCCGCGCGCGCTCCACCCGCTCCTCCAGCTCGTGCAGGTCGGGCGGGAGGGTGAGGTGCCGGATGCGCACGCGGGAGGCGGCCTCGTCCACAAGGTCAATGGCTTTGTCGGGCAGGCGGCGCTCGGTGATATACCGGGCGGAAAGCTCTACGGCGGCGGTGAGGGCCTCGTCTGTAATGCGCAGGCGGTGGTGCTTTTCATAACGCCTGCGCAGTCCGCGCAGGATGGAAAGGGCCGTCTCGCGCTCCGGCTCCTCCACAAGCACAGACTGGAACCGGCGCTCCAGCGCCGCGTCCTGCTCGATATAGCGGCGGTATTCCTCCGTTGTGGTCGCGCCGATCACCTGAATCTCCCCCCGCCCGAGCGCGGGCTTGATGATGTTCGCCGCGTCGATGGCCCCCTCTGCGCTGCCCGCGCCGACAATGGTGTGCAGCTCGTCGATAAAGAGGATGATATTCCCCGCCCGATGTACCTCGGCCAGGAGATTTTTGATGCGCTCTTCAAATTCGCCCCGGTATTTCGTTCCCGCGACCATGGAGGAGAGGTCGAGGCTCAGCAGGTGCTTGTTTTGCAGATCCTCCGGGACCTGGCCGCTGATGATGCGCTGGGCAAGCCCCTCGGCGATGGCGGTTTTGCCCACGCCCGGCTCCCCGATGAGGGCGGGGTTGTTCTTCTGCCGCCGGACGAGAATTTGCACGACGCGGGAAATCTCCTTCTCCCGCCCGATGACCGGGTCGAGCATACCGGCGGCGGCGAGGTTCGTGAGACTGCGGGTGTACTGCTCCAGAAGCTTTTTGTCGCCCTTGTGATCCTTTTCCGTGCGGGTGCGCTCCGTCTCCGCCGTCCCGGTGCGGAAGGAGAAGGATGTGCTGCTGGCAGAGAGCACGTCGTGGTAGATCCTGCGCGCGTCCTTGCCGGTGTCGGCGAGCACGCGCGCCGCGACGCCGTCGTGCTCCTGCAACAGCGCCATGAGCAGGTGCTCGGTGCCGACGTAGCGGTTGCCCTGCCGACTCGCCTCACTGAGGGCTGCTTCTATGATTTTTTTGCACCGCGGCGTCAGCCCCTGCGTGGGGCGGCCGGGCGTCCCGGTGCCGACGGTGCGGGTGATGGCGGCGGACACCTCCGCCGCGTCAAGCCCCGCGCTGCGCAGGACGGTCGCCGCGACCCCCTTGCCCTCGCGGCAGAGTCCAAGCAGCAGGTGCTCGCTGCCCACGTAGCCATGGCCCAGCTCGACGGCGGCCTCCTGTGCCATACGCAGGGCCGACTGCGCCCGCTCGGTAAACTTTGTCTCGTTCAAGCGATCACCTCTCCTGATGTTCGTCCAGAAGGGGAACCGTATTTTTTTCTTTCCCTGCCGGGGCTTCATGATGCATTCGTCCCTTCTTTTGATTGGTTCTGTTGGTGTGCAGCTTGCTGTGCGGCGCGCCGTCAAGCGCGGGCGTCAGACTGCCGGAGACCTCCCACTGAAACGGCCTGTTCTTGTTATCCATGAATTGGCGTTTCCTCCTTTGCCGTTTAGATATGCTATATTTTTCCCGCTCTATAGAAATATACCCTCATTGGATGAAATTTAGCATTGCTTTTGAAAAAAGACGTGATATAATGTATCTAACAAATGGATTGGGGGTGTTCCTATGGCTTTTTCCATTAACAGCGACTGCATCTGCTGCGGCTCCTGCGAAGGCACGTGCCCTGTTTCAGCGATCTCTCAGGGGTCCGAGTATTTTGAGATTAACCCCGAGACCTGTATTGAATGCGGAAGCTGCGCGGATGCTTGTCCCACCGGCGCCATTAAGCAGGCCTAAGAAACCAAAAAGAATAGACCGCCGCGCCTATGTACTACAGTACGGCGCGGCGGTCTATTTTTGTGTATTATGTCGGAATCCGTCACAAAATTTGTGCATTATTGTGCGGATATAGCCAATTGCAAAATTCTGCTATTGAAATTGTAAAGTAATTATGTTACACTAGCCTACGATCCTAATTTCGATTTGAATGCATGGAGGAAATACATCATGAAAAAGAAATCTTTGATTGCTCTTGGCCTCATCGCAGGCGCAGCCATTATGCTCGCTGGCTGTAACAGCACACCTGCGGAAACAACAGCCCCTTCTGAGACGCCTGTTGTTGAATCTCAGATCCCCGACGAATCTCTGCCTCCCGTAAACACTGAGGTTGTTGACGAGTCGCTGGCTCCCGTTGACGAGTCAGGCGCACCCGACGAATCTCTGACGCCCGATGACGGTGGCTTAACCGCCCCGACGGAGACCCCCGCGGAGTAATTCATTCCTTACGTAAGGGTAAAGTATACTTATTACAACAATGAAATGAATAGGATCAAAGGAACCGCTGTGCAGCGAATGAAATCATTCGTCGCACAGCGGTTCTTTGCGGTCTAAAATTCCTTATAGTGTCAGCGCGCGGTGGAGGATGACGGCCATCTCCGCGCGGGTGAGGGAGTTTTCCGGATTGAGGTTCCCGTCACTGTCCCCTTTGATCACGCCCGCCTGGGAGAGGGTTGCGCAGGCCTCAATGGCATAGCTCGATACGGCACTGGCGTCGGTGTAGGCGCTCAGGGAGGTTGCGGTGCTGATGCTGTACCCGCGCTGCTGCATCGTGCGCAGGATCAGAACCATCGCGTCCTCGCGCGTCAGGGCCTCTGTGGGGTTGAAGTACCCGTCGCTTCCCTGCGCGATACCGAGGGTCTTGGCCACACCGATGGCCGTCGCGTAATAGCTGTCGGCCGGAACGTCGGGAAAGTTCTCGGAGCTGTCCCCCTGCAGGTTAAAGGCGCGGTAGAGCATGAGGATAAAGTCGCCGCGCGTGATGTTCCCGGCGGGGTTATAGGTCGAGCTGGTGGTACCCGTTGTGATGTTGTAGGCGTAGATATAGTCCACGGAGCCTGCCGCCCATGTGTAGTTCCCCATGTCGCCAAACACCTTGGAGGAGGTGGCGGCGGTGATATTGATGGTGACATAGGCGGTATAGGTTTTGTCCTTCGCGTCGGTTGCGGTGTAGGGCAGGGTGATCGTCCCGGTGTACTCCGCCTTGGGTACAAAGACGATGCTGGAGATGGTAGACGCGCTGTAGGATGTGCCCGTGGCGACCGCCGTCCCGGTGGCGGAGGGGCTTGTATAGCTCACATAGAGCTTGCCCGCCGCGGACGAGGGCAGGGAATTAAACTGGATGGAGGAGAGGGTGGAGCTGTTCTGCGCGGTGCAGATGCTCTGGAAGTCGGACTGGAGGAAGGAAACCGGCGCATAGCTGGTATAATAGGTGACGGTGGTACTGCTGCCGGTCGAGGATGAGGATGACGAGGATGAGGAGTAGGTGATCTTGATCGTGCCGGAAAAGCTCTCGCTGCCGGTGGATTTGCCGGAGAAGTTGATGGAGACCGTCCCGGTGTAGCCACTTTTGGGCACGAAGCTGATGTCGTCAATATAGGGCGAGGAGGAGCGGTAGTATTTCTTGGATGTGCTTACCGCGCTGTCGTAGTCGCCGCTGTCTTCGTCGTACTCATAGTAGAGCTTGCCGTAAGAAGAGCTCGGCAGGGAGCTGAAGGTGATGTAGTTGACGTTGCTACCGGTCTCGTCCTGGCAGTAATCATTAAAATCGCTGGCCGAAAAGGTGACAACCACGTCTTTTTTCGCCGTATAGGTGACGTCGCCGCTGGTGCTGTCGTCGTCGTCCACACTGATTTTAATGGTGCCGTCAAAGCTGTCCCCGGACGTGTTTTCACCGGAGAAGGAGATGGAGACGGTGCCGGTATAGCCGCTCGCGGGGACAAACGTCACGTCGCTGATCTTGGGGGAGGAGGAGCGGTAGTATTTGGTGGAGGCGGTTACCTTGCTGTCGTAATCGCCGTCGTCATACTTGTAATACAGGACGCCCTTGGAAGAGCTGGGCGGAGTGAACTGGACATAATTGAGTGTACCACCGACCACGCTGCTGCTGTACGAGGTGAAGTCGGAGAGGACAAAGTCCAGCTCCTCGTCCTCGTCGATGGAGTAGGTGATCTCATCCGCATCGCCGACAGTGATCTTTACCGTGCCGGAAAAGGAGGAGCTGTTGGTCGTCTTCCCGCTGAAGCTGAGGGTGAACGTGCCGGTATAGCTGCTCTTGGGCACAAAGGTCACATCGTCAATCGCCGGGTCATCGGAGCGGTAGTATTTGGTGGAGGAGGTCACCTTGCTGTCGTAATCACCGTCGTCGTAGTCGTAATAGAGCACGCCGTAGGAGGAGGAGGGCAGCGTGAAGGTGATGTAATTGACGTTGTAGCCGGTCTGATCCTTACAGTAGCTGTTGAAATCGGATGAATCAAAGGTGAGCGGCTCATCCTGGTCGGTGGAGTAGGTGAAGGAGTCGCTCTCCTCCACCGTGATCTTGATGGAGCCGGTGTACGCCGTCCCCGACGAGTCGGCGGCGGTATAGGAGAGGGTGAAGCTCCCGCTATAGGAGGAGGAGGCCACAAAGGAGATCTCGGAGATGTTATAGGTCTGGCTTGTGCTGTAATAATACTTGGTGGAGGTATCCACCTTGCTGTCGTAATCGCCGTCGCTGCTATACTCGTAGTAGAGCACCCCTCTGCTGGAGGAGGGGAGCGCCGAAATTTGGAGATAACTGATCTTGCTGGAAAAATCTGATTTGTCGAAGGTGACATAATCCCCCGCGTCCACGGTGTAGGTGACGGTGGACAGGGTGGTGGAGGTCGAGGAGGAGGAGGCAGTGACCGTCACGGCACAGACTGCGGAATATTCAGTGCCATTGACCGTAATCGAAGCGGTAATGTCTGCCGTGCCCTCCGCAATCGCCGTGACCTTGCCGCTGGCAACGGTTGCGACCGATGTATCGCCGCTCACCCATGTAACGCTCTGGCCGGAGGGGACCACCGTCGCCGTGAGTGTGGAGGTGCTGCCGACGGTGAGGGAGAGGGTGGAGGCGTTCAGGGCGATGGAGGGGGTCGTTGTCGTCTCCTGCGCCGCCGTGACTGTGACCGCGCATGTGGCGGTTTCGGTGCTGCCGTCGGATGCCGTTGCCGTGACGGTAGCGGTACCCGCGCTGACGCCGGTCACAAGGCCGGTTGCATCCACTGTGGCGACTGTTGTATCCGTACTTTCGAAGGTTGCGGCGGCGTCGCTACAGGCAAGCTGTACTGTCTCGCCCTCGACTACAGTGACGGACGTATCCAGTGTGATAGCCGCAAAGACAGACGGAGCAAGGGAACATACCAGTGCGAAAACAAGTAAAACTGCCGGGATGCGCTTTCGTAAATTGATCTGCATGAGTAAACTCCTCTCGTATGGTGTTTTCTGACAGGCCTTGCCGTCGTGCAAGACAATATAGAAAACTTATGTAACCCAGTATATCATTTAAATTTGTACAAGACAACTGTAAAAGGTCAAAAAAATTGGCATTTGGCCGATTTTATGCACCAGCTGGATGAAAAAGGAAGGGCGCGCCGCAGATTTCACTTTCTGCAACGCGCCATTCTTTTTTGTAGAAGCAAGCAGGCCTGTAAGCCGGGTTCTGTCATTTAAGACAGCCATCTATCTAGGCGTACCGTTGCCGGCACGCTCAAGCCGCCTCCTCGGAGCGGTCGGGTCAACCTGAATGCTCCTCCACGGCGTTGCTCCGGATAGAGTTTACAGCGACGGACCGTTCCCGACCGTCGGGCGGGCTCTTACCTCCGCCTTTCCATCCTTACCCGCGCGTCCCATGGGATGCGCGGGCGGTATATCTCTGTTGCACTTTTCCTGGGGTCGCCCCCGGCGGGTGTTACCCGTTATCCTTGCCCTATGGAGCCCGGACTTTCCTCACTGGCGGCCCGTTGGGGCCGTCAGCGCGGCTGTCCAGCCTGCTTGCGGAGATTATTCTACTTGATTTACACGTTCTTGTCAACGGCAACGCGAAAGGCACCCAGGGCAACCGCACGAAAAGATTAAGGAGCAATATTGCCAAAGAGTAGGGAGAT
>JAJQEJ010000042.1 GCA_021201735.1 Oscillospiraceae bacterium
CACAAGAACGGCTGCTTTCGCCTGATGAAAGCAGCCGTTCTTTGACAGGCTGAGAGGGGGTGCACCAAAACGCAAAGTTTTGGTGCACCCCCTCTATCTACAGAAAAACACATAGAAAACCCTTGCAAATCGCCTGAATGCGTGGTACTATTTATTGAAACTGCCAGTTTAAATTACGAACTGCGAAAGGTGGGATCTATCATGAGCAAAAAGCAGGCATTGACCGAGTTTCACCGCGGCTCTATCCTTGCAGCCGCAGAGCGATTATTCGGAGAAAAAGGCATTGATAAAACCACCATGGACGATATCGCGCGGGAAGCGGAATACAGCAAAGCAACACTCTATGTCTACTTTCAAAGCAAAGAGGAGATTGTCGGCGCCATTGTTCTGCACGCCATGATCATCCTGCGCAAGCGCATCGCGGACGCGGCCGACGCCAGCGAGGAGTGGAACACCGCCTATTATCTGCTCTGCAACACGATGCGGCATTTTTATGCGGAAAATCCCGCGGTTTACGGCGTTACACTCGACCTGCTCTCCGGCAGGATGACGAAACGGGACGACAGCGAGGACATGGCGGAGCTGCTGCGGGTCGGCGGGGAGATCAACCAGATTGTGCTGCGCTTCTTCCAGCGCGGCGTGCAGGAGGCGTGCATTGGCGACAGTCTCCCGACGGAGGAGCTGCTGCTGCTGTTCTGGGTCTGGCTCTCCGGTGTGATTTCCACCGCCGCCATGGCCGGTGAAGTGATCGCACACCAGTTAAATAAAGACACCCTGCAATTTTTCCGTGAGGGCGCAACCATGCTCCTGCGCGCGTTTATGCCCGACGATCCTTCCGGGGAGGGCATTGTTTTTCGTACTTAACCAGTTTATTAGGAGGCTTTTTTACCATGTGTGGTATTGTCGGTTATATTGGACACAGCGAGGCGGCGCCCATTTTGCTGGACAGCCTGTCCCGCTTAGAATACAGAGGATATGATTCAGCCGGTATCGCCGTCTACGCGCAAGAAACGGGGTTAGCGGTTTTTAAGGCAAAGGGCCGCCTGAAAGTGCTCTCCGATCTGGTCGACGGCGGGAAGGCGGTACACGGCACGGTCGGCGTGGGGCATACCCGCTGGGCAACCCACGGCGCACCGTCCGATGTCAACTCGCACCCCCATGTCAGCGCCGACGGCCGCTTTGCCGTGGTGCACAACGGCATCATCGAAAATTATGTGGAGATCCGGGAGTTTCTGGCAGAGCACGGCGTACAGTTCGTCTCGCAGACCGATACGGAGGTGGTCGCCCATCTGCTGGAATACTACTATGAAGACGATATGCTTCAGGCCGTGACCAAGGTACTCCACCGCGTCAACGGCGCGTATGCCTTTGGCATCGTCAGCACCGATCACCCCGACCAGCTGATCGCCGTGCGCAAGGACAGCCCGCTTGTGCTGGGCTACGGCAAGGATTTTAACCTCCTCGCCTCCGATGTGACCGCGGTCATCAAATACACGCGCGAGGTCTCCTATCTGGAGGACGGGGAAATCGCCGTCCTCTCCCCCGACGGGGTCACCGTGTATGACAGCCTCCTGCGCACCGTGCAAAAGCCGCGCCACACCGTTGACTGGGAGGTCTCCGCCGCAGAAAAGGGCGGATATGAGCACTTTATGGCAAAGGAAATCATGGAACAGCCGAAGGCCTTTCGTGACACGGTCTTCCCGCGCATCACCGATGGGCGCGTGGTGCTCGACAACATCACCCTTGACCGGGATGATGTGCGCGATATGGATAAGATCTATATCATCGCCTGCGGGTCGTCCTACCACGTGGGCGTAGTGGCAAAATATCTGCTGGAAAAGCTCCTGCGCAAACCGGTTGAGGTGGCGCTCGCCTCAGAATTCCGCTACAGCGACCCCATCGTCACACCCCGCACCCTCGCGCTTGTGATCAGCCAGTCGGGTGAAACCATCGACACCCTTGCCGCCATGCGCGAGGCAAAGCGGCTCGGCGCGCGTATACTCGCCATCGTCAACGTGGTCGGCTCCACCATCGCGCGGGAGGCGGACGACGTCATCTATACCTGGGCGGGGCCGGAAATTGCGGTCGCCACCACCAAGGCGTATTCCACCCAGCTCGCGGTCATCGACCTCATTGCCCTCTATCTCGCCGATCTGCTCGGCACCATCGACAAAGCAGAGTACGATGCAATTGTAGCAGAACTGCTGCTTGTGCCGGAAAAAATGGAGCAGATTCTCGCCGCGCGGGAGACCATTCAGTATTACGCCTCCATCTACTTCAATCACGCCTCGGTCTTTTTTATCGGGCGCAACGTGGACTATGCCGCGGGGCTGGAGGGTTCGCTCAAGCTCAAGGAGATATCCTACATACACTCCGAGGCCTATGCAGCGGGCGAATTAAAGCACGGCACCATCTCCCTCATTGAGGACGGCACCCTTGTGATTGCCCTTGCAAGTCAGGCGGGCGTTCTCTTTGAAAAGACCATGAGCAATGTGGTGGAGGTCAAGAGCCGGGGTGCCGATGTGCTTGGCATTACGTCCGCCGCGCTGGAGCGTGGGATGTGCAAGACGGTCGATTCCGTCCTCACCGTGCCGGATACCCACCCGTTCCTCCAGCCCTCCCTCAACGTGCTCCCCCTACAGCTATTTGCGTATTACGTCTCCCTGCAGCGCGGCTGCGACATTGACAAGCCGCGCAATCTGGCAAAGTCGGTCACGGTGGAGTAACCCTCGCCACAGTGGCAAAAGGATTGGTCGTAACTATGATTCTTGGCGTGGATATTGGAAACAGCAACATCGTTATAAGCGGGATTGACACCGCGACAGATGCCGTTCTTTTTCAGCACCGGCTGGAAAGTACGCAGTTGACGGTAGAAGAACTCGCGTGCTTTCTGCGCAGTGCTCCGGCGGTCGTGGAAGGCAGCATTGTCGCCTCCGTGGTGCCCGCGCTATCGGATATCGTCTGCAAAGCGCTGCACGAGGTCATTGGGAAAGCGCCGCTGGTGGTTTCTGTCGAATCTCGCTCACGTCTGCGTTTTCCCCCGCTTGGAACGATCACCGTCGGGGCTGACCTGATTGTCGCCGCTGCGGCGGCAATCGACCGTTTTCCCCTGCCCGCCGTGCTGGTAGACCTTGGCACGGCGACAACGGTCATGGCGGTTGACGCGGACTGTTTTCTGCGCGGCGGCGCCATTCTCCCCGGCGTGCATGTCTCAAATACTGCGCTGATTGAAGCAACCGCGCTCCTGCCTGACGTGCCGCTGGTCTCTCCGGGGCACGTCATCGGGCAGAACACACAGGAATGCATCCAAAGCGGCTTGCTTTACGGTGCCGCAGCCGCGATTGACGGGCTGGTTACCCGTATTGAGGAGGAACTGGGCGCGTCTGCTACCGTGGTCGCCACCGGCGGCTTCTCCCCACTCATTGTCCCGCTCTGTCGGCGCGCGATGATTCTGGAGCCCAACCTGCTCCCCATTGGACTGAGTGTTCTCTATAAAAGCAATTGATCCCGCAGCAATCTTATTCCCGGGGAAATAAAACAGCCCGATGCGCATTTCAGTTTGCGCATCGGGCTGTTACGTTTTCTTATTTTACGCCTACACTACAGGATTCGCAGGACGCGCAGTCCGAGGATGGATGCTTAATCTCCCAGAGCTCTTCCGCAACAGGCTTCCAGTTCTCAGCATAGTCCTTACACTTTGCGCACAGATGCTCCACACTCTCGGGTGACTCCGGATCGGTGGACTTTGCGCCGGTCCGGTTGACCATTTCAACCAGAAGCTCCGGATTTTCCAGCATCGGGCAGGGGCGTAGATGGTTATCGTTAAAGGGCTGGCCGTCATGGTACGCCATAAAGAGCGGGGACTGGAGGCACTCGAGCAGCGTCTTCTCGCGAATGTTAGAGTCGGAGTAATGAATGAACACACAGGGGTCTGCGTCGCCATTTGCGTTAATATGCAGATAGCGGCGTCCGCCTGCAATACATCCGCCGACATACTCGCCGTCGTTCTGGAAGTCCATGGCGAAAATTTCCTTTTTCCCGCGGTACTCGCGCACCTTTTCATACATTGTTGCGCGCTGCTCCGGTGTGAGCAGCAGCTCAGGCGCGGCGTTGTTGCCCACGGGCATATAGTGGAAGTACCAGACAAAGTACGCGCCCAGCTCAATCATCTGGTCATAGAATTCCTCGCTGATGACATCCTGATAGTTCTTGCTGGTGTAGCAGACGGAGATGCCGAAGGGCAGGTGATGGTCGCGCAGCAGGCGCATTGCGTTGGTGACCTTCTGGTAAACACCGTCGCCGCGGCGGAAGTCGTTCGCCTCCTCAAAGCCCTCCAGGCTGATCGCCGGGACGAAGTTGCGCACGCGGAGCAGATCCTGCGCGAACTGCTCGTCAATGAGCGTGGCATTCGTGAAACAGAGGAACGCACAGTCGTTGTGCTTTTCACACAGCTTGATGAGATCCGACTTGCGCACGAGCGGCTCGCCGCCGGTGTATACATACATATATACCCCCAGCTCCTTGCCCTGCGTAATGATGCTGTCAATCTCATCAAAGGTCAGGTTGAGCTTGTTGCCATATTCACCCGCCCAGCAGCCTTTACACTTGAGGTTACAGGCGGAGGTTGGGTCGAGCAGGATCGTCCAGGGAATATTGCAGTTATACTTCTTGCGGTTTTCATCCTGTTTTTCCCAGCTGATCAGGTTGGCATTGACAAAGAAGTTGCTGAAGAACGTCTTGAGCACATCGGGGTCGGTCTGTGTCCAGACACGCTCGATGAGCTTATACCAGTGGTTGTCATGATCCTTTACCACCTCGTGGAACATGTTCCGCTGCCTCGGGAAGAGCTTTTCACCCGCAAATTTGTCGATAATCTCCAGAACCTTGTCGATATTATTCATCGGGTCTTTATCCAGATAATCAAATACTTTTTCAAAGCCGAATCGTTTAATACTGTCAGGAATTTTCATAGTAATGGATTCCCCTTTCAACACCACATTTATCTATTATGTGATATTACTATAACACCCTCTTGTACTAATTGAAAATAGACAAATCCCTTCCTGTGTACAAACTCTGTAAAACTACGGATAATCCGCGCAAAAAGGTAGACATAATTCATTTTTATTCCGTATTATGTTAATTTCGCAGTGAGTGACCGTGCACGCACCCGCGATTTTAGCCACATCCGCCGCCCGCTGTCGGGGTCTCGTCTTCATCTGGGGTCAGCGCATTTTCCTTTTGAATACCCAGGACGACAACTTCTAGATTCTGCTTTTTTGCCTGCGTGATGGTATACATCGTCCCGCCGAGCATCCCGTCATAAACGGCGATCAGCATGGACGAGCGGCGGATCATATAGCGATTGCGGCGCAGCATGCAGTCCTTGTCATAGCGGCGCTGGATCATCGTCTCATAATCACAGGCCTGCACAAGAGAAAAATACCGGTTGCGCTCCGCCTCACTCCAATGTGCCGCCTGCTCCTCACAGGGGATCACCGCCTCGAGCTCCACATCCGGATAGCGCGTGCGCAGGGCGAGCACGGCATCGCAAAAATACATATCCGCCCCCCGCGCCATACCGCACAAAAAGCGGCGCATGCCCTTTTCATGGTACACGCGCTCCAGTAGCTTTGCGATCTCCTCTTTTAACGCGATGCAGCGCGGATCACTCTCATTACATTTCCACGGCAGCTTTTCGGGCCTGTGCCCGGTGAAACAGCAGGTCTGATCTTTATCCATAATATTCCATATCTCTCCTTCCACCTCAGAACTATTTTAGTACAAAAGAACTATGAAGTCAACAATATTAGAACATTAGTTTTTTATCTCCAATTGATTGACGGCAACAAAAATAGCCGCGCAGCCTATACCGACAGGAATACAGGCCGCGCGGTATATTTACTTTTCTCAGGATTCCCCGCCGTTCATTAAAAGATACATGACCGCCTTTTGTGCGTGGAGACGGTTTTCCGCTTCGTCAAATATCTCCTGCGCGTGCGCTTCGAACACCTCTGCGGTGATCTCCTCACCCCGGTGGGCGGGCAGGCAGTGCTGCACCATCGCGCCGGGGTTTGCCAGCTTCATCAGCGCGTCGCTGACCTGAAAGCCCGTAAACGCGGCGCGGCGCTTCTGCGCCTCCACCTCCTGTCCCATGGAGGCCCAGACGTCGGTAATCACCACGTCGGCCTGCTGTGCCGCCTCCTCCGGTGTACGCACAAGGGAAAATTTCGCGCCCCCCTCAGCTTTGGCAAAGTCCAGCACACGCGCATCCGGGTCGTACCCCTCCGGGCAGGCGACGGAGACCTCCATCCCGCACTTCAGTCCGCCGACAATCAGGGAGTTTGCCATATTGTTCCCGTCCCCGATGAAGCAGAGCTTCAGTCCTTCCAGCCGGGTCATGCGCTCCCGGATGGTCATCAAATCGGCGAGCACCTGGCAGGGGTGGGCAAAGTCGGTCAGGCCGTTGATCACCGGGATATCAGAATATTTCGCCAGCTGCTCCACTTCTTCCTGCGCGAAGGTGCGGATCATAATGCCGTCGCAGTAGCGGGAGAGGACGCGGGCGGTGTCCTCAATCGGCTCGCCGCGCCCAATCTGGCTCTCCTTCCCCGAGAGAAAGATGGGGTGTCCGCCGAGCTGGTACATCCCCGTTTCAAAGGAGACGCGGGTGCGGGTGGAGTTCTTTTCAAAAATCATCGCGAGCGTCTTCCCCTGTAGATAGTTGTGCGGGAGGCCGTGCTTCTGGTTGTACTTCATCTGGTCGCCCACATTGAGAATCTTCTCAATGTCCTCACGGGTGAGATCGAGCAGCTTGAGCAGATCTTTTTTCATCTAAAAACCCATCCTTTCACGATACGTGGGATAGTGTGTCATATAGAATTGTAAGTCCCTTTTCTATCTCCGCCATCGTAATGGTTAACGGCGGCAGCAGGCGCAGCGCCTGCCCGGCGGTGAGCACCAGCAGCCCGTTTGCCGCAAGCAGCGCCGCGAGCTCTTTGTTGGTCTGATTCCCCTTCACCTCAATGCCGATCATCAGGCCCATGCCCCGTGTCGCGCCGAGGCACGGCAGGTTCATCCCCTCAATCCGCGCGCGAATATAGCTGCCCTTGTCAGATACCGCCGCGAGCGTAGGCTCGCCCAACTGGTCAAGCACCTCCAGCGCCGCGGCGGCACAGATGGGGTTGCCGCCGAAGGTGGTGGCGTGGGTACCGGGGGTGAGCACCGCCCGGCAGCGCTCGTTTGCCATAAAGCCGCCGAACGGGAGGCCGCCCGCAATTCCCTTGGCAAAGGATACCGCGTCCGGAATGATGCCGTATTGCTGGAAGGCAAAGAGCGAGCCCGTCCGCCCCACGCCGGTCTGCACCTCATCGACCAGCAGCAGCCAGTCGCGCTCGGCACAGAGCACCGCGAGCGCATGGACAAATTCCTGTTCCATCGGCAGTACGCCGCCCTCACCCTGCACCAGCTCCAACATCACGGCGCAGACGTCATGCCCAGCGACCGCCTTCACACTGTCAATGGTAGCGCTTTCGGCAATGCGGAAGCCATCCGGGAAAGGGAAAAAGTAGTTGTGAAAGACCTCCTGCCCGGTCGCCGCCAGCGTTGCCGCCGTCCGACCGTGGAACGAGTTCTGGAGTGTCAGCACTGTGCCGCGCCCCTTGCCATATTTGTCAAAGGAGTATTTGCGCGCAAGCTTGATCATACCCTCGTTGGCCTCCGCGCCGGAATTGGAGAAGAATACATTAGACATATCACTGCGCGTACAGAGCACTTGCGCCAACGCGACGCAGGGCTCCGTGTAGTAGAGGTTCGAAATATGTCCCAGCTTTTGCGCCTGTTCTGTGATCGCCTCCACCCACTTTGCGTTGCCGTAGCCGATGGAGTTGACGCCGATGCCGGCGGTGAAGTCAAGATACGCCCGACCGGCGTGGTCGTAGAGCACGGCCCCTTCGCCGTGGTCAATGTCAATATCAAAGCGTCCGTAGGTCTGCATGACGTACTGACCTTCCGTATATTTTAGCTCTTCGTGAGTCATGGTTTCCCTCTCTTTCTTGTTTATAGCAGCATAGTGCCGATGCCCTCGTCGGAGAGCATCTCAATGAGGATGGAGTGCGGAATGCGCCCGTCGAGAATGTGGGTACGCTTCACGCCGGAGCGCACCGCCTCCACACAGCAGTCCACCTTGGGGATCATACCGCCCGAGATGATCCCCTGCCGCACCAGCGCCGGCACCTCGGAGCAGTGCACCACATGGATGAGGGTGTTCTCATCGTCCCGGTCGCGCAGCAGGCCGCGGATATCGGTCAGCAGCAACAGCTTCTCCGCGCCAAGCGCCACGGCGATTTTGGCGGCGGCGGTATCGGCGTTAATATTGTAAGAGGTCTCCGCGTCAATCCCCTGCGCGATGGTCGCAATGACGGGGATAAACCCGCTGTTGAGGCAGTCTTCAATCGGCGCGGGGTTCACCCCAGTCACCTCGCCAACCAGCCCGTATTTTTTATCCAGCTTCACCGCCGTAAGCATCGCGCCGTCCAAGCCGCAGAGCCCGATTGCCTTTCCGCCCATGCGGTTGAGGGTGGAGACCAGATTTTTGTTGATCTTCCCGCACAGCACCTGCTGCACGAGCTCCATGGTCTCCTCGTCGGTATAGCGCAGGCCGTCAACAAAGACGGACTCCTTCCCCACACGCCGGAGCATGTCGGAAATCTCCGGCCCGCCGCCGTGTACCACAACAACGCGGATACCCACCAGCGAGAGGAGGATCATATCGCTCATGACCGCCGCGCGCAGATCGTCCGAAATCATCGCGTTGCCGCCGTACTTGATCACGACCGTTTTCCCCGCATATTTCTGGATGTAGGGCAGTGCCTCCGCCAGGACGGTGGCGCGGTCGATATGGGAGTAAGACATTTCAGGCATCTCCGGACTCCTTCCTTCTAACTCAGGTTCTATAATCCCCGTTGATCTTCACATAGTCATAGGTGAGGTCGCAGCCCCAGCAGACGGCTGCCTGCCCCCCTTCATTGAGATTGATGTCAATGATAATCTCCCGCTCGGAGAGGATGCGCTTTGCCGCGTCTTCATCAAATTCCAAACCCGTTCCCATGGTGCAGACGGGTATCTCTCCCGCCGCCGAACAGAATTTGACGTCCACAAATTCGGGGCGAAACGGCGCTTTGGAGTAGCCCATGGCGCAGAGGACGCGCCCCCAGTTTGCGTCCGCGCCGAACATGGCGGACTTAACAAGCGGGGAGCCGATCACGGACATGGCAAGCCGCTCGGCGCTCTCCTCGCTTCTCGCGTGGTGCACACAGCAGGTCAAAAGATGGCTCGCCCCTTCCCCGTCAGCCGCAATGGCACGGGCGAGAGCTTCGCAGACGGCGCACAGCGCGGCGGTAAATGCGCTGTATTTGTCGTCCTTCCACTCAATCTGCTCATTGCCCGCCATGCCGTTTGCCAGCACCACGCACATATCGTTCGTGGAGGTGTCCCCGTCCACTGTCACACGGTTAAAGGTGCGCGGCACTACCTCGTGCAGCGCCTCAGTGAGGACATCGGGCATAATGGCACAGTCGGTCGTCACAAAGCAGAGCATGGTGCCCATATTGGGGTGGATCATACCGGAGCCCTTCGCCATCGCGCCAATGGTGACGGTCTTGCCGCCGATATCACAGGTGACGGCGCACTCTTTTTTGACGGTATCGGTGGTCATAATCGCACTGGCCGCCGCGTCGGCGCCATCCGGCGAGAGTGCTTGCGCGAGCGCAGGCATTCCTTTTTTGATCGCCGCAATGTTCAGCGTCTGCCCGATGACCCCGGTGGACGCAACCACAAAATCCGACGCGTCCCGCCCGGTCGCCTCCGCCGCGTACTCGCACATCGCCTTGGCGTTCTCCTGTCCCATGGGCGCGCAGGCGTTTGCATTGCCGGAATTGACAATCACGCCCCACGCGCTGCCGTTTTCCAGATGCTCCATCGTCACATAGATGGGTGCCGCCTTGACCCGGTTCATGGTGTAGGTTGCCGCCGCGCTGCACTCCTGCGCGGACAGGATCATCGCCAGATCCTTCTCCGTCTGTGCGCCGGCCTTGACCCCGCAGTGTATCCCCGCCGCCTGAAACCCGGCAGGTGCGGTCACGCCGCCCGTTACTTGCTGCATCGTATTCACGCTCCTGTTCTCAAAATCCATGCAGTCCCGCCGTCTCCGCGAAACCGAGCATGAGGTTCATATTCTGTACCGCCGCGCCGGATGCGCCCTTACCGAGGTTATCGAAGCGGGAGATAAAAATCACCTGCTCCTCATTGCCCGACACGGTAATCTCCAGCGCGTCGGAGCCCGTCAGTCCGTTCCCGGGCAGGAACCCGGATTCCGGCACGTCCGGCCTGACACGGATCAGCGGCTCACCCGCGTAATATTCCGCCAATTGTTCCCGCAGTGAGGAGACCGTCTCCCCTTTGCGCAGCGCAGTCAGAAAGAACGGCACCATCACCAGCATCCCCTGCGGATAGTCGCAGATCAGTGGGGTGAAAAGCGGGGTATGGGTAAGGCCCGTTCGCTTCTGCATTTCGGGCAAATGCTTGTGCTGCAAGCCGAGCGCATATGCGCGCGGACTGCGCAGCTCCTCGGGGCGCTCCGCCGCCTCATACTGCGCAATCGCCTGTTTTCCCGCACCGGTGTAGCCGGATACGGCGTGCGCGCTGACCGGCGTATCCGCAGGGAGAATGCCCAATTCCACCAGCGGACGGGTAAGGCAGATGAAGCCCGTTGCATAGCATCCGGGATTTGCCACCCGGTGCGCACCGCGTATCTGCTCGCGCTGCCCGGCGGTCAGCTCCGGAAAGCCGTAAACCCAGCCCGGCGCGGTCCTGTGCGCGGTAGAGGCGTCGATCACGCAGGTGCGGTCAGTGTTGATCATGGCGACCGCCTGCCGCGCCGCGTCGTCCGGCAGGCAGAGAAACACCAGATCGGCAGCGTGCATCAGCTTCCCGCGCTCCGCCACATCCCTGCGCTTCTCGCTGTCAATGCGCAGCAGCTCAATATCATCCCGCCCGCCCAAGCGGTCGTAGATTTGCAGGCCGGTGGTGCCCTCCTGCCCGTCGATATATACCTTCGGCTTCTTCATGACGGGCGCTCCGCGATAAACCGCCGGATGCTCGCGATCTGTTCCTCCACCGCGTCCCTGGACGGGCCGCCGTACACCTTGCGCCCATTGACGCAGGTTTTGAGCTCCAGCGCCTGATAGACATCGGCATCAAAGAGGCCGGACACCGCACGAAAGTCCTTGAGCGGCAAGGTGTCAAGGCTCTCCCCTGTCTTAATGCACATATTCACGAGCCGCCCGACGATCATGTACGCGTCACGAAACGGCAGCCCCTTCTTCACCAGATAGTCAGCGCAGTCGGTGGCGTTAATAAAGCCGGAAGACGCGGCGCGCGCCATATTTTTTGGCTTTACCGTGAGGGTATCCACCATGGCGGTAAATACGGGGATGCACTGGCGCACCGTATCGATGGTGTCAAAGACCGGCTCCTTATCCTCCTGCATATCCTTGTTGTACGCAAGGGGGAGCCCCTTCATCACGGTGAGCAGGGTGATGAGCGCGCCGTAGACCCGCCCCGTCTTGCCGCGCACCAGCTCCGCCACATCAGGGTTCTTCTTCTGCGGCATGATGGACGAGCCGGTGGAGTAGGCGTCGTCGAGCTCCACAAACTGGAATTCCCACGAGCACCAGAGGATAATTTCCTCCGAAAAGCGCGAGAGATGCATCATCATAATGGAGCATGCGGAGAGAAACTCAAGGGCGTAGTCCCGGTCGGACACCGCATCCATAGAGTTCTCCGTCGGCTGGCGGAAGCCGAGCGCCTGCGCCGTCTGGAACCGGTCAACCGGATATGTGGAGGTGGCGAGCGCGCCCGCGCCGAGCGGGCACTCGTCCATACGCGTGAGGCAGTCCTCCAGACGGGTGATATCGCGCCGGAACATGTTGGCGTAGGCCATCAGGTGGTGCGCGAAGGTCGTCGGCTGCGCGCGCTGCAAATGGGTGTAGCCCGGCATGACGGTGGTGAGGTTCCCCTCCGCCTTCTTCACGAGCACCGCTTCCAAATCCAGCACCATGCGGATGATCTCCGGCAGCTGCTTTTTGACGTAGAGGCGGAAGTCCACCGCAACCTGGTCGTTGCGGCTGCGCCCCGTGTGCAGGCGCTTGCCAGTCGCCCCAATACGCTCGGTGAGCATCGTCTCGATATTCATGTGAATATCCTCATTGTCGATGGAAAACTCCACCCGGTCCGCCTCAATATCGGCCAAAATCGCACGGAGGCCCGCGGTAATCTCCGCCGACTCCTCCGGGGTGATAATCCCCTGCCGTCCCAGCATCTCCGCGTGGGCGATGGAGCCTGTGATATCCTCCAGATACAGCCGCGCGTCGAACGGGATGGATGAGTTAAAGTCGTTTACCAGTGTATCGGTCTCTTTTTGAAACCGCCCTGCCCATAATTTCATTGCTGTCGCTCCTATCGATCATTTAAAGCAAACCCTGCTGCTTGAGCGCCCGCACCTGAATGGGCAGGCCATAGAGATTGATAAAGCCCTTCGAGTCCATTTGGTCATAGTCGCTCTCGCCAAAGGTTGCAATATCCTCCGAGTAGAGGGAATAGGGGGACTGCGCACCCGCGTTGATCATATTCCCCTTGTAAAGCCCCAGCTTCACCGTTCCGGTTACCGTCTGCTGCGTAACGTCCGCGAATGCGCTGAGCGCCTCGCGCAGGGTGGTGAACCACTGGCCATTGTACACCAGCTCGCCAAAGGTAATGCCAAGCTCCGCTTTCTTGTGCGCCGTTGCCTTGTCGAGACACAGTGTCTCCAGAATGCGATGCGCCTCATATAAAATTGCGCCGCCGGGGGTCTCATATACGCCGCGGCACTTCATGCCGACCAGACGGTTTTCCACAATATCCAGAATGCCGATGCCGTTCTTGCCGCCGAGCTCGTTGAGCCTGCGCACCATGTCGGCCCCCTTCATTGTTACCCCGTCGAGCGCGACGGGAATGCCCTTTTCAAATTCCAGCGTCAAATACGTCACCGCATCGGGTGCCTGCTGCGGGGAGACTCCCATCTCCAAAAAGCCCTCCTTTTGATACTGCGGCTCGTTGGACGGGTCCTCCAGATCCAGCCCCTCATGGGAGAGGTGCCAGAGGTTCTTATCCTTGGAGTAGTTGGTTTCCCTGTTAATTTTCAGCGGAATATGGTGCGCCTCCGCATAGGCGATCTCCTTGTCGCGGCTATCGAGTTCCCATGTGCGCCACGGGGCGATCACCTTCATTTTCGGCGCAAAGGCCTTTATGGCGAGCTCAAAACGCACCTGATCGTTCCCCTTGCCCGTGCAGCCGTGGGCAATGGCGTCCGCGCCCTCCTTGATGGCGATCTCTACAATGTGCTTTGCGATGATGGGGCGGGCAAAGGCGGTACCGAGCAGGTACTCCTCATACTTCGCGCCCGCTTTGAGCGTCGGGAAGATATAGTCCTCCACAAATTCATCCACCAGATCAAGCACATAGAGCTTGGAAGCGCCGGTCTTCAGCGCCTTCTCCTCCAGACCGTCGAGCTCGGTGCCCTGCCCGACGTCGCCGGAAACCGCGATGACTTCACAGTTATCATAGTGCTCCTTGAGCCACGGAATCATCACTGAGGTATCTAAACCGCCGGAGTAGGCGAGGACTACTTTTTTGATATCTGACATGGAAATACCCTCCATTATTTTTTATTTTACATAGTCTATCATAGCCAAGAAAAAAAAGCAAGCGCATTATTGAATAAATATTCGAATAATGCGCTTGATCATGTATACTATTCATCTAAAAATGTATATTCCCCGATATTTTGTATATCTGTCCTTCTTGTGCAGGCCAGCAGTCTAGGTATGAAATCGCCGCCGCATCGACTCTCTCAGCGACGGGATCCGCCGCACGACGATCAGCGGAATCATCAGCCCGACACACCCGATGAGTGCAATCAGCGACCAGCTCGGCGACCACCCGCCGTAGTTAAAACGGTCAATAAACAGCTCCAGCAGCAGCACAAACACAGCGGCACAGCCAATCCCGACGATGGCGGAGGTCAGGATGGAGCGCCCAACATTCATCCGCAGAAAGCTCAGCAGAATCACAATGGCCCCACCCGTCAGGATAATCGGCAGCGCCAGGCCCATAAACCAGTGTGTACCGTCCAGTGTCAGCGAAATCAGGTAGACATACAGGCCGCACACGATAATCCCAAAGACGACGCGCAGCAGAATTGGTATATTGTGTATCAGCAGCGGTAGTACCAAGCAGACCCACAGCACAATCGCTGAACCGATGATATAGAGCGACCAGCTCAGCTCGCCCCCCAGGAACAAATTGACGATACCGCAGCAGATCGCCGCCGATAGTATCATGGCGGAGAGCAGCAGGGCCAGTTGCAACTGCGTGACCGGCAGCACCTCTTTACGCTCGGTGGGAAAGGGCGTCGGGGAACCAGTATCCACCGGCGCATTGGGATTGCACACCGGCGTGCGGCAGAGCGGGCATGACCGCGCCGTCTTGTCCAGTTCCACCCCACAGTTGACGCAATATGACATGCGCATCGACTCCTATACGTTATAATAACCCGCTAATCGGGGCGGTTGCTCTCCACTTTGACCGGCAACCCCTCTTTGACGAGGAAACGGAAAAAATCCCGCTCGGTAGCACGCTCTTTGACCGTCCCAGCAAAGGTAATGGTCATGGTATTGCCGCATGAAATAGAGGCACAATGCATTCTGGGAACCGTAGCCTGTCCCAGAATCAGTTCCACCCGCTCAACGTGCCGCTCCATCTCCTGTGGCATCCGAAACACGCCGGGGTTTGTGTATGTGCCCGAAAACGGCCGCACGCCCTCGGCCTCATAGCGTCCGGCGACAAACATGCTTTTAAATACACCGGGCAATCTCTGCAGAAAGGCATTTTCCTGTATACGCACCGTAAAGGTAAATTGTGCCTGCAGACGCTGCCGATTTGCCATCTGGCGAATAGAATGGTGTACCTGTGACACAATTTCGGGGAAGGTATACTCCCCCATCCTCGGGTCAATGACCGGGCGCACGGTGAGAATAAAGTTGCGCAGCGTATCCGTTGGAAATAGTCCTCTGAGATTGACCGGAATTGCCAGCGCGACCGGCTTTTCCTTCCATGGCCGCTCCCTGTGCTGCTTGTCCAAAATGACCTTGAGCAGCACCGCCGTGAGGTACTCTGTAATCGAGACGCCATACCCTTTGGCGAGCTTCTTGAGCGCATCCACCGGCAGAAAGCCCATCGTCACGTTGAGGGTATAAAACGGCTCGCTTGTCCCGACGTTTTGATAGGCCGTTTTACCCATGGGGTCGCGGTACGCACGCTTTCCGGCGTAGCGGATATACGCGTCCTCCACCTCCTCCCGGCGCGGCGGCTGCGTCACATCCAGCACGCCGTCGCTGTTCGGAATGTCGTGTCCCAGCTGCCGCAGGTAGACGGCAAGCAGCGTACGCAAAAAAGCCATCGCCCCAAACCCGTCCGCCAGCGCGTGAAACACTTCAAGGGAAATGCGCCGTTCATAGTAAAAAAAACGCACCAGCCAGCCATTGTCCTCCTTATAGCGCACAGGCTGGCATGGGTTGACCATATCCTCCTGCACAAAGGGGCCAGGCGCGGGATTTTGTTCCATGTAGTTCCAAAAATAGCCGTGGCGGATCCGCACCTGAAAGCCCGGAAACCGCGGCATGCAGATATCCACCGCACGCTGGAGCACCCCCGGCTGCACCTTTTCCTTCATCACGACGGAAAACCGGTATACAGCGGAATACCGCTCCTTTTGAATGGCGGAGTAGAGGAGTCCTGCGTTGTCCATACGAAACCAGCCGGTCGAACGCTTTTTTTCTGCCAATGCGCCGCCTCCTTTCCTTCCATATTAGATTAGCATAGCATGTTTTTCTGTCAAGTACAAGTAGATTGAAAGTAAATTTATGTAAATTATGATTCCCTTCCATTTTTCCATAAACTATGTTATAATTAATGACAACTTTCATCGAAATCATTGCTCTGGGGAGGTAACTAAAGTGGATCAGCAGCATTTCAAAATGAACACGAATCATGCACTCCATTCTCCCTCCCACGGCAGGGCAAAACCGCCAAAGGTTATGAAGCCCTATCTCCGCGCGCTCGCCGCGCTGCATTCGGTTACCTGCCCCGCCTCCATGCAGCCCAAGGATTTAGAAAAGCAAAGAAAGGGGCAGGAGCTGCTCGGTCGGCTCATCTCCCCCATCAGCGGCACCGGCTTTGAGCCGTTTTCCATCGGGGACATGAACGCCGCGTGGGTCACGCCCGCGCACGGCTTTGACCGCAACCACGCCATCCTCTTCTGCCACGGCGGCGGGTATACGAGCGGTACGCTCGGCTATTCCCGCCTGTTTGCCTCCCGGCTCGCGAACACCACAGGGTATCAGGTGCTCTGCTTTGAATACCGTCTTGCGCCGGAAAACCCGTATCCCGCCGCCGTGGAGGATGCGGTCAGGGCGTGGGATTATCTGATGTATCACGGCTTCGGTGCGCGCGACATTGTTCTGGCAGGCGACTCCGCCGGGGGGAATCTTGCCCTTGTGCTCGCCCACCGGTTAAAGCGTGCGGGCCGCCGTCTCCCCTCCCGCATGGTGCTTGTCTCCCCGTGGACGGACATGACGCTGAGCGGGCGCTCCTATCATGACAAAGAGATGCTCGACCCCATGCTCTCCCTCGACTATCTCTGGGCGGTGCGCAGTGCCTACGCCGGAGATGCCGACGATTATGCGAATCCCGACCTCTCCCCGCTGTTCGGTGATTTTAGCGGTTTCCCGCCCATCCTCGTGCAGGTGGGGAGCAATGAGCTGCTCCTCTCCGACTCCATCCGGCTACGCGACCGCGTCATCCGCGCGGGCGGCCATTGCCGTCTGGAGGTGTGGCGCGATATGTTCCATGTATTCCAGACCTTCCCCATCAAAAAAGCCGCCGAGGCTGTGGAGCACATCGGCGACTTCATCGGGGAACAGTTTTATTGATAGAGAAAAAAGGTGGTGTTGAGCTATGTCGATATTGGTTACAGGCGGCGCAGGGTATATTGGAAGCCACTGCGTCGCTTCTCTTCTGGCGCAGGGGAAGGACGTCGCTGTGGTGGACAACCTCTCCACCGGCCACCGCGCCGCGCTGGGGGGCGGGCGGTTCTATGCTGGGGACGTGGCTGACCGCGCGTTTTTAGATTCGGTTTTTGCACAGGAGGAGGTTGAGGCGGTTATCCATTTTGCCGCCTTCTCTCTGGTCGGCGAAAGCATGGAGAAGCCGGAGAAGTATTTCCGCAACAACGTCATCGCCGGGCTCTCCCTCATTGAGACGATGCTGGCGCACCACACCCCCTATCTCGTCTTCTCCTCCACCGCCGCCACCTTTGGCGAGCCGGAATATACCCCGATTGACGAGGCACATCCGCAAACACCCACCAATCCGTATGGCGAGAGCAAGCTGATGGTGGAGCGTATGCTGCGGTGGTGCGACGCGGCACATGGGCTCAAATACTGCGCGCTGCGCTATTTTAACGTCGCCGGTGCCCTCTCTGACGGCAGTATCGGTGAAGATCACCGGCCCGAAACCCATCTGATTCCCATCCTCCTGCAGGTCGCGCAGGGAAAGCGGGATGCGCTCTCCCTCTACGGCACAGACTACCCCACCCGCGACGGTACCTGCGTGCGCGACTACATCCATGTGGAGGATCTGATCGACGCGCACACCCTCGCGCTCAATTATCTGAAACGGGGCAATCCCTCCGCCTGCTTTAACCTCGGCAACGGACAGGGGTTTTCCAATCTCGAAATGATTGAGGCCGCCCGTCGCGTCACCGGCACACCCATCCCGGTCACAAACGCTCCGCGCCGCCTCGGTGACCCCGCCACCCTTATCGCCTCAAGCAGCAAAGCGATGGAGGTGCTCGGCTGGAAGCCGAATTATACAAATGTGGAGGACATGATCGCCTCCGCATGGCGCTGGCACAGCACCCATCCCAACGGCTATGAAGATGGAGGGCAGCATGGATGAGTAAGCAAAAACGCCTGACACTGACGGTTGTCGTTCTGATCCTTGTGGTCTTGGCAGTCATCTCTGTGGTGCTGAATAGAGCACAGACCGTTACCGTGAACTATAATCCGGAATACAGCTATGCAGACCTTGACACAGGTATCCGCATGGCGTATGTACATCTGGGGGATGGCACCGGCACGCCGGTGATTTTGATTCACGGCGCGACGGACAGCTATATCTCCTTTTCTCAGGTGGGCGCGCGCTTAACGGCGCTGGGGTATGACGTTTACATACCGGAGCTGCGCGGGCACGGGCACACAGATAAGCCAATGGAGGACGTCTATCAGGTGGAGGAACACGCCGAAGATATTGACGCCTTTATGAGCGCCATCGACCTGCAGGATGCCAACATCGTAGGCCACTCACTAGGAAGCTTTGTGGCGCAGGATCTTGCCATTCTATTTCCGCAGCGCGTGCAGTCACTTACCCTGATCGGGAGTGCCGCCGCGGTCAGGGACAATCCCATGGTTGAATGGATGCTGTACGGAGGGGACGACTTCTCCGGCCTGATATCCTATGTCGACACGCTCCCGGAAGAATTTCTGCGCACATGGACAGACTCAAGCAACTATGACCCGGCGTTTGTGGAAGCTACCTATCAAAACGCGGCGGAGATGCCGGTCTATGCGTGGCGCAGCGCCTTCCTTGCAGTTGATTTGGATAACACGCCACTCCTTTGGGAAATTGAAGTGCCGGTTCTGATCATCTGGGGGAGTGACGATGTCTTTTTTCCCGAAAGCGACCAGCTTATGCTGCGCGAGTCGCTGAGCAGTGCAGAAGTCACGTTCCTCACCAAAGAGGGTGTCGGCCATAACACCCATTGGGAGGGCAACATGGGCACGGAAGTCGCGGGAGATATTGACACGTTTTTAGCGCATCATTCAGTGAATACACCGATGGAATAAGCGAACCCCCACCCATGGCAAGCTTCCATGTTTTATGCAGAGGGTACCCCATTCAAAGAATATGGGTGCCCTCTGCAATCTCATTTTTCAGTTTTTTCTTCAGCTTTTCAAACACAAGCTGATAGGAGTCGTCACAAAGCATTTTCAGCAACTCGTCCGACAGCGTACCGCCTAAGTCTACTGAATTCCACGTGCGCTTATCCATATAAAAACCGGGCATGATCTCCACATGTTCCTTTCTGAGCAGCTCGGCAAACATGGGGTCGCATTTTAAATTCAAAATGTCCTTATCGGCATACGCAGCATCATATTTTCCCGATGGGTGCATCACTGCCGCGAACATTTTCCCGCCAACGTGGTAACGCAGCCATTCCCATTCCAGCTTATAATCCTTGGTCACGCCGGGCTTGGCCAATAAGTATTCATCCAGCCAGTTATAACGGTGCATAAAACCGTCTCCTCTCATTCGCACTTTTCAAATTACAGATGAAATGTTAGAATAGTATACATCAAACTATGGAGGCTAAATCATGGTACAAATTCAGGAAGCAGCCTGTACGGGCTGCGGCACTTGTGTGAGAGACTGTCCCGGCATGTGCTTGTCTCTTGCCGAAGGGAAGGCGCGCTATCAAGGCCCCTGCATTACGTGCGGGCACTGTGTCGCCATCTGTCCTACGGGCGCTGTTGCTATTCCGGAATATGAGATGGATGACATTCAGCCGGTCAATCCGCCGCTGATACCCTTTCCGACGCTGTTAAATTTTATGAAATCCAGAAGAAGCATACGGCACTATCAGGATCAAAAGATCGAGCAGGAGAAGCTAAATAATCTTATTCAGGCAGGCCGCTATGCTCCGACGGCCATGAACCTGCAGGCATGCCGGTTTATCGTTGTGCAGGAAAAGCTGCCGGAGCTCAAACGCATTGCATGGAATTTTATAGAGGAATTTACGGCGAGCGGCCAGGCAGGGTCGGAGGCGTTCGCGGGACTGCTCAACCTGCGGCAGGAACAGGAAATCGACTATCTGTTCCGCAACGCACCGGCAGTGCTCTATATTGCGGCAGAGCGCGTTTGGGACGCCGGCCTTGCCGCGCAAAATATTGAGCTTGCCGCCGTCTCACAAGGCCTCGGCGTACTGCATAACGGGTATCTTTGCAGGGCGAGCGCAAACAGCGCAGAAGCAAAGGAACTCCTCCAACCAAACGGCAAGCCGCTCGCAATCTGTATGCTCCTCGGCTATCCTGACGTGCGCTACATCCGCACCGCGCCACGCAAAAAGGCGGATGTCCGCTTTCTGTAATAATAGACAATTTAATCCGTGTACGCCGCAATTACAGAGAGAAACTGCGCGCCGTATTTTTTCATCTTGTTTTCACCGACACCGGAAACCTGCAAAAATTCCCGTTCGGTGCGCGGACGCCTTGCACACATGTCCCGCAGCGCCGCATCGGTAAAGATGACATACGCGGGCAGGCTTGCCTGCTTGGCAAGGGTGGTGCGCAGGTCTCTGAGTGCGGCAAACAATTGCTCATCGACCAGATACAGCACCGCGTCTCCGGTGCCTCGCACGTCGGCCTTGCGCCGCTTTATCTCAGCCTCACCGCGCTTTGGCACTTTGATAGCAAACGGCGCGCCCTGAAGCAGAAAAGGCTCGGACTGCGCAGTGCACTCCAATACAGGGTAGTCGCCCTTTGACACGGCCAGCACACCCGCCTCGATTAACCGGTCGGCAACGTCACAGATACGCTGAACCGGAACGGTCGATAAACTGCCGTAGTCATCCGCACTCACAGCCCGGATTTTCTCCGCCGAGGCGCTCTCCCGCCCGTGTAGGTACTCCGCGACGGAGCGCTTGCCAAAGCTCCGGCACCGGTCGCGCAGCACTGCCACACAGGAAAGCAACCGGTGCGCCGCGGCGGTTGCGTCCACCGTCTCAAACTCCTGCAGACAGTTGCCACAGCTGCCGCAATAGCCTTGCGCCTCCTCTCCGAAATAGCGCAGGATATAGCCGCGCAGGCAGTCGGTCGTCGTGGCGTACCATGTCATGCGTTTGAGCAGCTCATGTTCCTTCTCAAGCCGCTGCGCGCGCTCCTCCGGCGTCATATCTTCACATAATTCCGAGCTTTTTTCAATCAGAAATTTGTTCATCTGCACGTCCTGTCCACTGTAGAGAAGGATGCACGCGGCGGGTGACCCGTCCCGTCCGGCGCGCCCCGCCTCCTGATAATAGCTCTCCATATTTTTCGGCATATTATAATGGACAACAAAGGAGACGTTTGCCTTGTCGATGCCCATCCCGAAGGCGTTGGTGGCGACCATGATCCGCACGCGGTCGTACTGAAAATCCTCCTGATTGCGCGCCCGGTCGGCATCCGCCATACCGGCATGGTATGCGGCGGCGGTATATCCCGCCTTACAGAGCTGTCCGGTCACGAGCTCCACATTCTTTCTCGTGGCGCAGTAGACAATGCCGCTCTGCTCTTCCCGTCCGCGCAGGATCGTAAGCAGCTCCCCCGTTTTATCCCGCGGCGCGCGCACCTCGTAGGAGAGGTTCGGGCGGTCAAAGCCGGTGGTGAGGCAATAGGGCTCGTCGAGCTCCAGCAGGGCGCGAATATCCTCTCTGACCTTTTCGGTAGCGGTTGCGGTAAAGGCCCCCACCACGGGGCGCTTTGGCAGCGCGCGGATAAAATCGGCAACCTGCAGATAGCTGGGGCGGAAATCCTGTCCCCACTGGGAGATGCAGTGTGCCTCATCCACGGCGACCATGGAGACATCAATCTGCCGCACCACCGTCTGAAAGCTCTCTGTGAGCAGGCGCTCCGGCGCAACGTAGATAATTTTATACTGCGCCTGCGCGGCGCGCGCCATGGCGGTTTTGTACTGCCCCGCCGAGAGGGAGCTGTTGAGGTACGCCGCACGCACCCCCAGCTGGAGCAGGGCGGAAACCTGATCTTTCATCAGTGAGATGAGCGGAGAGATGACCAGCGTGACCCCCGGCAGCGCCAGCGCAGGCACCTGATAACAGATGGATTTTCCCGCGCCAGTGGGCATCACGCAGAGCACGTCCCGCCCGGCAAGCATCTCCTCAATGCTCTCCGCCTGACCGGGGCGAAATTCTGTGTATCCAAAATACTGCTTTAACAGCGCGGCGCTTGTCTCTGTCTGTTCCATGCTCCGTCTCCCCCTCGTCTCTGTTTCTTCATCTTACCCCAGATCTTCCGCCGCGTCAACCGGACTGGAATGCCACTCCAAACCACAGGGACGGGGGTTTGGAAAGCAGAGGGCGTAGAGATCCGTCGCCCGCGCTTCGCACCGAAACAGCGCCTGCGCCTCCTGACCCAGATTCTTCACATGGGCGGGCTTTGTCAGCACCGGCAGGGTGGCCGTCCCCTTCATCCGCCTGAGTATCTCATGCCCGCGCGCGTTGCTACCCAGCACACGCAGGTAGAGGGGGTGGGGCGGGCGGTTCTCCGCCGTCAGGCCGAGAAAAGCCCATAGGAGCAGCCGCCGCAGACGGGCGTGGGGATAGCGCTTGGTCTTGGCGTGGGCGAGGAACTCCGCCACACCGCACGCCTGTCGCGCGCAGCGGCGCAGCCGCTCCGGCAGCCCCTCCGCCACACCGCCATCGGGCAGGGCGGCAAAATCGGCGGCGGACATCCCCCGCAGGCGCGCAAGCATGGCGCGCTCCACATGCCGGAGGTCTGCGCATGTTTCCTTCCGCAGACGAAGTTCTGTCGCGTCGCGTACAAAAGGCGCAACTTCGTCCGGCGTGCCTTCCCGCAGCATCTTGCGCAGCGCGGTCGCCGGAAGAAAGGCCGCATCCTCCCCCGCTGCATGGTGCGTACATCCATGTCGCTTGATGGTCATGGGTTCTATCCTGGCGGACATGCGCATGAGCGCCCGCAGGTATTCCACGCCAAGGTTATTGTTCGGATGGGAAAGGCATTCCCCCGCCGCGCCGATTCTGTCGCGGACGGCGGCGGCGCGGGCCGCGGGAAACGACATCCCCTCCCGCAAAAAGCCCTTCAGGGCTGCCGGATACCCTTCCGAATCAAGGCATGTGGCGGCGTCACGCAAATCCTCCAGCGTCCCGCACTCACTGCCGAAGCTGAGGAAATCAACCACGCCGCAGGCGGCGAGGGTTTCCACCGCGCCACGCGCAAAATGCTCCGCCGAGGACGCCGCCCAGACGGTGGGGAGCTCCAGCACCAGATCGGCGCCCCCCTCCAGCGCAAACGTAGCGCGCGTCCACTTGTCAAAAATTGCGCAGTCGCCGCCCTGTGTCCAGTGCCCGCTCATGACGCAGAGTATCCCGCTCTCGCCGCCGATTGCGCGCCGCGTCTCTGCAATGTGCCACGCGTGTCCGTTATGAAACGGGTTGTATTCGGCGATCATACCCGCAATCTTCATGCGTACACCCCAAACTTTCTGCGCCTTTCCATGCAAAAAAGATAATTTTGACTTGTCCTTTTAAAAAAACAGCGCTATAATGAAGTATAATGTACCTCATGACATATTGCAACATCAAGAAAACATAAGGAGCGATTATCGAATGAAAGTTTTGGTCATCAATGCGGGCAGTTCTTCTCTGAAATACCAGCTCATGCAGCCGGAGGACGGCGCGATTTTGGCAAAAGGACTTTGCGAGCGCATCGGTATTGACGGAAGCCTGACCCATAAAGTACCCGGCAAGGAGGACAAGGAGTTCTCCATCCCCATGCCCACCCACGCAGAGGCGATCAACGCGGTGCTCGCGGCACTGACGAATCCTGAGTACGGCGTCATCTCCAGCATGGATGAAATCGACGCGGTCGGCCACCGCGTGGTCCACGGCGGAGAGGAATTCGCCTCCTCCGTGCTGATTGATAAAGACGTGATGGATGCCCTGTACGCTTGTGTCCCCCTCGCGCCGCTCCATAACCCCGCCAACATTACAGGGATTGAGGCTTGCCGCAGCGTCATACCGAACGTCCCCATGGTCGCCGTGTTCGACACCGCGTTCCACCAGACCATCCCGCCCAAGGCATTTCTCTATGCGCTCCCCTATGAGTACTATACCGAAAACCATGTACGCCGCTATGGGTTCCACGGCACCTCTCACTTTTACGTCTCCCGCCGGGCAGCGGAGATGGTCGGCCGCCCGATTGAGGAGCTCAAGATCGTCTCCTGCCATCTGGGTAACGGCTCCTCCGTCACCGCCATTAATGGCGGCAAGTCGGTCGACACCTCCATGGGCTTCACCCCGCTCGACGGCCTGCCCATGGGTACCCGTTGCGGCGCAATTGACCCCTCCATTGTGGAATACCTGATGCAGGTACGCAATATGACCGCGGAAGAAGTGAACGACGTGATGAACAAAAAGTCCGGCGTGCTGGGTATTTCGGGCGTCTCCTCCGACTTCCGCGATCTGGACAAGGCCGCGGCGGAGGGCAATGAGCGCGCACAGCTCGCCATCGACCTCTTCTGCTACAAGGTCACCAAGCGCATTGGCTCCGCCGCTGCAGGCATGGGCGGTGTGGATGTTGTCATCTTCACCGCGGGTGTCGGCGAAAACTCTGCCGACTTGCGCGCAAAAATCGTCTCCGGCCTTGAGTTCATTGGCATTGCCATTGATCCCGAAAAGAATAACACCCGCGGAAAGGAAACGGATATTTCCGCCCCCGGCGCAAAGGTGCACACCCTCATCGTCCCGACCAACGAGGAGCTTGTGATCGCCATGGACACCGCGTCCATCGTGGGGAAGAAATAACCTGCCTTTCGCGGTCACGCTCCAGCCGCGCAGTTACAGTGTGAACTGCGCGGCTTTTATATAATATAGCTATGATAAAAAAATCACAATTATAAGGAGAAGGTTCTATGTCAGTACAGCTTTCCAATGCCCATTTACAGGATGTTTTTTCCGATGTCTCCCGCAAAAATGCGCATGAGCCGGAGTTTATTCAGGCGGTCGGCGAAGTGCTGGAATCCATCGCACCGGCGATGGATCGCCACCCGGAGTTCGTCAAAGCCGGCATTGTCCGGCGTATGGTAGAGCCGGAGCGTGCGGTTTCCTTCCGCGTGGCGTAGGTGGACGACAAGGGCGAGGTGCAGGTAAACCGCGGCTACCGCGTGCAGTTTAATTCCGCCATCGGCCCGTATAAGGGTGGCCTGCGCTTTCACCCGAGCGTCACGCAGTCCATCATCAAATTTCTCGGCTTTGAGCAGATCTTTAAAAACAGCCTGACCGGCCTTCCGATCGGCGGCGGCAAGGGGGGCGCGGACTTTGACCCGAAGGGCAAGTCCGACGGCGAGGTGATGCGCTTCTGCCAGTCCTTCATGACGGAGCTACAGCGCCACATCGGCGCGGATACCGATGTACCCGCCGGGGATATCGGTGTGGGCGGACGGGAAATCGGGTTCCTCTTTGGGCAGTACAAGCGCCTGCGCAACGAGTTTACCGGCGTACTCACCGGGAAGAGCCTCATGAGCGGAGGCTCGCTCGCTCGCACCGAGGCAACCGGCTACGGGCTGTGCTACTTTGCCGAGGAGATGCTCAAGTCGGCGGGGAAATCCTTTGCAGGGCAGGACGTGGTGGTCTCCGGCAGCGGCAACGTCGCCATCTATGCAAACCAGAAGTGTACCGAAATGGGCGCGCGGGTGATCGCCATGAGCGATTCGAGCGGCTATATTGTGGACAAAAACGGCATTGATTATAAAGTCATTCAGGAGATCAAAGAAAAGCGCCGCGCGCGCATTTCCACCTATCTGGAATATGTGCCGGGGGCGCAATACATTGAGGGCTGCGGCGGAATCTGGAGCGTACCGTGCGCTGTCGCCCTCCCCTGCGCCACGCAGAATGAGCTTGACAAATCTGGTGCGGAGCTGCTGGTGAAAAACGGCTGTATTGCTGTTGCGGAGGGTGCCAACATGCCAACAACGCCGGAGGGATACGCGGTACTTGCGGCGAACAACATTCTGTACGGCCCTGCAAAGGCGGCAAACGCCGGGGGCGTGGCCACATCCGCACTGGAAATGGCGCAGAACTCTATGCGCACCGCGTGGGACTTCCAGACGGTGGACAGCCGCCTGCATGGGATCATGAAGAACATCTTCGCAAATGCCTCCGAGGCCGCCGCTCAGTACGGCGCGCCGGGCAATCTGGTGGTCGGCGCGAATATCGCGGGATTCCTCAAGGTGGCCCAGGCCATGCTGTGGCAGGGCATTGCGTATTAAGCTATGATCCAGATCTCCAATATTCCGCTTCCCATTGACGGCACGACGGAGGATTTAGAGCGGGCGGCGGCGCGGATGCTCGGCATTTCCAGTCGTCAGATCGGCAGCTTTGCCATTGCGCGCAAATCCATCGACGCACGCAAAAAAAGTAATGTACACTATGTTTGCACTGTAACCTTTGCAACAGCTCAGGAGGCGGCCTTGGTTTCCAAAGCCGCCTCCCGCCATATCTCGCTTGTTGCGCCTGCCAACTATGCGTTCCCCCCTGTGCAGCGTGCCTCCTCTCTCCCGCCTGTCGTGGTTGGGATGGGCCCTGCGGGTCTGTTTGCCGCGCTCTTTCTTGCGCGCGCCGGTGTTCCGTGCATTCTGCTTGAGCGCGGGCAGCCTGTGGAGCAGCGCGAAAAAGATATTGACGCGTTCTGGCGGGGCGGGGCGCTCTCTGAAACGTCCAACGTGCAGTTCGGCGAGGGGGGCGCGGGCACCTTTTCCGACGGAAAGCTGACCACCGGCACCCACGACCCACGCATCGCGACGGTGCTCCAGACGCTCGTGGCGGCGGGTGCGCCGGAGGACATCCTCTGGCAGCACAAGCCGCACATCGGCTCCGACCTCCTGCGCGGGATGGTCGCGCGCATACGGACGGAGCTGCGCTCGCTCGGCTGTGATATTCGATTCGGGCACCGACTGGGCGGCATTACCCTGCGCGGCGGCGCACTCGCAGGCCTCACCGTAATGGGGTCGGGCGGCACCTATTCCCTGCCCGTCGACACGGTGGTACTCGCCACCGGCCACTCCGCGCGGGACACCGTTCAGATGCTCTTTGATGCGGGCGTGCCCATGCAGGCTAAGTCCTTTGCTATCGGCGTGCGCATTGAGCATTTACAGGCAGATATCTCCGCTGCACAGTACGGCGCGGCTTGGCACAGGTTACCGGCCGCCGACTATAAGCTCGCCTGCCACCTCCCGAACGGCAGATCGGCCTTTACCTTCTGTGTCTGCCCCGGCGGGCAGGTGGTTGCCGCCGCGTCGGAGCAGGGACATCTGGTGACCAACGGCATGAGCCTGCGCGCGCGGGACGGGACCAACTGCAACGGCGGTTTTCTGGTGGGTGTTTCCCCCGCCGACTTCCCGACCGAGCACCCACTCGCGGGGATTGCCTTTCAGCGGCAGTGGGAGCGCGCGGCGTTCCAACTCGGCGGCAGCAACTATGCAGCCCCTGTACAGCGCGTGGAGGATTTTCTGAAGAGCCGTCCGTCCCGGCGCGTGGGCGCGCTCACCCCGACCTATCTGCCGGGCGTCACGCCCTGCGACCTGTCCGGGTGCCTGCCCTCCTTTGTCGCCGAAACCCTGCGCGGGGCATTGCCGCTCTTTGGGCAAAAGCTCAAAAACTTCGACCGCCCCGATGCCCTCCTCACTGGTGTGGAGACTCGCTCCTCCTCCCCCGTGCGCATCCTGCGCGACGAGACGCTGCAATCCCCTGTACGGGGTATCTATCCCTGCGGCGAGGGCGCGGGCTATGCGGGCGGGATTGTCTCCGCCGCCGTAGACGGCATCCGCGTAGCCGAAGCGATCGCCGGACAGGCGTAAAATAAATGGAAAAATTTTTTCTCGGTTTGTAACTTTTTTGAGATGGATTCCGTCGAATTATACCGTATCCTAATACTATGAGATGAAGAAAGAAAGGATACGTATACTTATGAGAAAGAGAGCACCCTACTGTCTGACCGCGCTTTGCCTGCTTGCGTTTGCAATTTCCATTTTCCTGTCCGGCTGTGCCATTGATGCCGACGCGTATGCTCCCGAAACCGATACACCGACGGCGGAGCCCGCGAAGATAGATGCGGAGGATGCCGTGCGCGCTTACTGGACGGAAAACCAGCTGACGCAGGCGTGGGGCGCAGATCAGGTGGTGGAACACCTGTTTTTTCACCCTGTGATCGCCTACCCGGAATATACCTTTACCACCGTCTCGGAAAACCGCGCGGAAGGGCTTGACCGCTGGATGCTAACGGCGGACGAATACAAAAAAATCCTGCAGAGCGTCTATGATAACGGTTATATTCTGGTCAACATGTGCGACGTGTGGAGCGAGCAAACCGACGAGAACGGCACCGCGCATATGGTGCGCAACACGCTCATGCTGCCGGAGGGAAAAAAGCCGCTTATTTTCTCTTTTGATGATGTAAACTATTATGAGTATATGCTCCAAGAGGGTTTTACCTATAAGCTGATTCTGGGTGAGGACGGCGACCTGTGGAGCTGGGGTATTGACCCTGTTACCGGTGAGGAAGTCGTTTCTCAGGAGCTGGACGCGGTCACCATTTTGGACAAATTCGTGCGGGAACATCCCGATTTCTCCCTCAACGGGGCCAAGGGCTGCCTGTCTCTGACCGGATATGAGGGGATTTTGGGCTATCGCACCCAAAACGATATTGACATCGCGCAGGACGACCCGGCACGTCCCGCGTTTGATGAAACGCGCGCGCAGGAGATTGCGGCGGTCACGCCTATCGTGGCGCGCCTCAAGGATACGGGGTGGACATTCGGCTGCCATACATGGGGACACATCAATCTCACCAGCCGCTCCACCGAGTCCATCCAGAAGGATGTCACGCGCTGGCTGGAAGAGGTCGGCTCGCTGGTCGGGGAGACGGATATTCTCTTTTACCCCTACGGCGCGCGCCCCGACGGTGGAAACGACGTGTCGCAGACCGGCGATCAATTCCGCTGGCTGCAGTCACAGGGCTTTCGGGTATTTGCCTCGGTGGGTATAGAGTCCTACTCCAAGATTAAAACTGATATCTCCGCCGTCATCTGCGACCGGCTGCACCCCGACGGCAGCACCCTGCGCAGCGGAAAGGCATTGGAGATATACAGCAAGTTTTACGACGCAAGGGAAATCATTGATTTGAATGTGCGCCCGGATCTGGGTGTCACATGGTAGAGAGGGATAGCATATGACCGATACAGAACTGATGGCCCGCGCCGCCGCGATGCTGGAATACGCCTACGTGCCGTATTCCGGCTTCCCGGTGGGAGCGGCGCTTTTGTGCGAGGACGGCACAGTATATACCGGCTGCAACGTGGAAAATGCGGCGTATGGTAGCGCCATCTGCGCCGAGCGCGTGGCGGCACTCAAGGCGGTGAGCGAGGGGCAGCGCAAGTTTAATGCCCTCGCCGTGACGGGGCGGGGCGATCAGTATTGCTTCCCCTGCGGTGCGTGCAGGCAGTTTTTGTACGAGTTTGCGCCCAAACTGAAAATTCTCGTCGGGCGCGGGGACGGCACCTTCCTTACCACCACGCTGGACCGCTTGCTCCCAAATGGCTTCGGGCCGGAGACGCTGGCGTCGGCGGCGCAGCAGGCATAGGATATTGGAGATGCTGCTTAACCCGCTTGTCTTTTTCCTGATCCTGCTCGGCGCGTTTCTCCTCAAGCAGGCGGGGTTCTTTCACGAGGGGGATCACCGGCTGGTCAGTAAAATCGTCCTCAACCTCACCATGCCCGCGGCGATCGTCCACGCCTTTATCGGGTTTTCCGATTCGCTCTGGCTCTTCCTCTCGGTCGTTCTAGTCGGATTGTTTTTTACCCTTCTTCCCTACTTTGCCGTCTTCTTCATAACACGGAACACACCGCGCGCGCCGCGCGTTTTTTATTTGCTCAACATCACCGGCTATAACATCGGATGCTTCGGCATGCCGTTTATTCAAATTTTCTGGGGTGCGCAGGGGGCGGCGGTCGCCTGTATGCTGGATATCGGCAACTCTGTCATGGTGACCGGCGGAACCTATGCCCTCACATCCACCCTTCTGCCTGCGCAGGGGGAACGCGTCAGGGCAATTGATATTTTAAAAAAATTTGTGACCTCCATTCCCTTCGACGTCTATACGCTCGTATTGATTTTACTCGCCGCAGGTATCCAGATTCCGGAGGTCGTCGGTACGCTGACCGCGCCGCTGGCGGAGGCGAACAGCTTTCTCGCCATGCTGATGCTCGGCCTTATGATACAGTTGCCGAAAACCAAAGCATACCGCACGGCGGTTATGCGGCTCGTTGCGGTGCGGCTGTGCTTTTCGATCGTCTTCTCCCTGCTTGTCTTTTTTCTTACCCCCTTCCCCCTCTATGTCCGCCAGGTGCTAGCCGTGCTCGTCTTCGCCCCGTCCAGTGTCATCGCGACGGTTTTTACCGAAACGTGCGGCGGCGACCCGGCACTCGCAGGCTTCAGCAACTCCGTGACTGTGGTGCTGGGGCTCGCCATTATGTCCTGCCTCAGTGTCCTCCTCCCTCTTGCGTGAATAGAATCGGGGCTGACGCCTGCGTCGCCGCCAGATGCACAACAAAAGCACTGCCGACATGCATCCCGCACGTCGGCAGCGCTTTTATGATATGATTTCCAATTTATACGCGCACGATATACTCCGCCTTACGCGGCGCGGCGTCGGGGTGGGGGCAGTCGGGGTACCCGAGCGCGATAGAGCATACGCCGCGCATGGTTTCCGGCAACCCCCATTTCTTCAGGAGTTCCTTCCCCTCCGCCGTTTCGAACATCTCTTTGGAGCGGTGAATCCAGCACGAACCAAGCCCGACCGCATAGGCGGCGTTGAGCAAATTCCCGCCGACCAGCGCGCCATCGACATCGGGCACAAAGCCATCTGCGGGGACGAGCACAAGCAGAATAGTCGGCGCGCCGTAATACGGGTGGGGCGCTTGCGCATTGTTCAGTATTTTTGCATTCATGGCATCAAGCTTTGCAATGGTAGCGGGGTCTTGCACCGCCACAATGACTGGCGCCTGTGTTCCGGCTGCGGTGGGTGCGTATGTCCCCGCCTCCAGCACGGCATTCAGATCGGCCTCGGACACCTGCTCCTGTTTAAACTTACGAATTGATCTGCGGTTTTTTAATGCGTTTACTGCTTCTTGATTCATGTGGAAACACCCCTATCATCTTATTTGTAGTTTTACTCGCTACAAAGAGAATAGCACCTTTTGATTGTAGTGTCAATAGCTACAATTGACTTTTTTACTTATTTGCTATAAAATATAATCAAGGGAGGATGCGACATGAAAATGAGCACCCAGTTTACAGTGTCGGTGCAGATGCTGTTGCTGATTATGGTTTTCAAGGATCAGAAAATGACCAGCGAAATGCTTTCAGAAAGCACAGGCGGCAACCCTGTTATGATACGGCAGCTGTTCGGGAAGCTCAAGGACGCGGACATTTTGCGTATTTCGACCGGCAAAGGGGCCACTGAGCTTGCCAAAGACCCCGCGGACATCTCCCTGTGGGATGTTTATATGGCGGTGGAAGGATATTGCGCAAGCGAGCTATTCAAATTCCACCCCAAAATATCGGGTGGGTGCCAGATCGGGCGGTTTTTTAAAGAAATACTAAGCGTTCATCTGGACGACGCGGTACAGGCAATGGCCGAAAAAATGTCCAAGGTCTCCCTCGCCCAGCTCTCGGAGGAATGGGAGATGTGCCAGCGTACAGAGCAGGATTAAGGGGGGGTCGCAGAATGCGACACCCCCCTCTTATTGCGGCGGAGAGAAAAACGTTATTTACGCCATCATATCAATCACAACTTTGATGTTATTGACAAGATGCTTGCCCTGCGCGATATAATCCGCAGCGGCACGCAGGGGGATGGTATCGGTAATGAGCATGCTAATGAGGTCGGGGTGTCCCTCAATGATCTGCATCGCCTTGATAAAGCCGCCGGTACTGCCATTGCTCGCGTGGATGGTGAGCGATTTTTTGACGATCTCGCCAAAGTCGACGTTGGCCTCGTGCTGGTGCCCGAGCAGGACAATGTGCCCGGCGGGGGCTGCAATGCGCGAGCAGGCCTGTAGCGTTGGGGTGGCACCCGCCGCCTCAACCACAAGGTCGAAGCTGCCCTCGAGCGCGTCGGTGCTGTTACAGGTCGTGACATTGTCGAGCCCGAAGCGCTTTACCATCTCCAGCTTATTCTCCGCCATATCCACCATGACGATCTCCCGTATCGGGAACTCGGAAAGCGACAGCATAGACAGCAGACCGATGCCGCCCGCGCCGAGAATAGCGGCCCGCTCCACGCGGTTTAAGAAGCTATTGGGCACCCGCTTGAGGATGCCGTTTGCCGTGACAGCGGTCGGCTCAGTAAGGACAAAGGGCTTGCAGTCGGCCTCACCGCAGGGACATTTATAGATATGGCGGCGCTTTACGGTGATGTAATTGGCACAGCCGCCGTCCACGGTGATCCCACGTTTTTCGATCACCTCGCAGTGATTGCGGTTGAGCGCGCAGGCGGGGCACTTTCCACAGTACAGGGAGCAGTCTCCCGTCACATAATCGCCCGTCTCCAGATCATCCACCCCGCGTCCACACGCCAGCACCTGCCCGATCCACTCGTGTCCGAGTATGATGGGATAATGATGGGGCGCGGTGTAGGTCCCGGCGTAGAGCTTGCCGTCCGAGCCGCACAGTGCGACATAGCGAACCTGAATGAGCACCTCACCGGGGCCGGGTACAGGCATGGGGCGCTCCTCGAGCGCAATATCCCCGGGGCGGCGGATCACAAGGGCATAGTTTTTGTCCATGGAAAACCCCTCCTACATCATATTAAAGGGCTAAAAGGTAACTGCGGCTGCGGTCAAGCGCCTCCTGATACTGCTGGTCATGGTTGTGCAGCTCCACACTGACAAAATGCTCGTAGCCCGCGGCATTGATCATGCCGACAATACGCTTAAAATCAATGTCACCGTCGCCCGGAATCTCGTGGAAGTGGACGTGACCTTTAATATCCTCAATGTGGATGTGCTGCGTATAAGGCAGGGCGGTCTCCACCGCGGCGTAGCAATCCTCCTCATATTGGCTGCAGAAAACGTGGCCGATGTCCAGATTCAGCCGCACCTTGGGATTATTGATGGCATCGAGCATCTCAATGGCCATGGTGGTCGTGCCGACGTAGAACCCCGGCTCCGGCTCAAGCGCCAAAACGGTATCGTTACCCAGCAATGGGATCAGAAAGTTGAGTCCTTCAAGCATGAAGTAACTCGCCTCCGGGCCCGCCATGGATTCCGGCTGGAATCCGCTGTTGAGATTGACGGTCGGACAGCCGAGCATCTGCGCCATCTCAATACAGCGCTTGGCAACCTCTGTGCGCTCGCAACGCCCCTTTTTATCGGTGGAAAGGAAGGATGGCTCATAGGGGGGATCCCCCAAAACAGTCGGCCCGCCCGCTGCAAGACAGGCGATGGAAAGGCCTATGTCTTCACAAACTTTTTTCACCTCAAGAATTTGCTCTTTTGTGCTTCTGTAGGGGTGCAGGTGGGTATCGTTGACAGGCAGCTCCACCCCGTCATACCCGGCGGCACGCACCATGCGTACCGCCTCGATTACGTTAAAGTTGCGCAGTGTGGTGGCGTTGAAGGCTAGTTTCATGCAGTTCCCTCTCCTCTGTTTTGATTAATTTATATGTTCATCGACTTTGGCGTTGTGTTCGCGCAGCGCTTGGCGGACAATCTCCTCATCGACACATATCTGGTAGTCGCCGTCAGGATTGAGGCATGTTCCAATCTTCTCAAGGATGACGTACTTGACGCCCTTTACGGTCTTCTTGTTGTCAGCAAGAATGGTTTCCATAATATCGTCCACGGAGATGTTCTCCGGGATTTTCAGGTCAATGCGCAGGTACTTGCCGAACAGCTCATAGTGCAGGTCGACTTCCTCTTGCGTCATATAGCCGAGCTTGTGGGATATCTCTGCCGCGACGCACATGCCCTTGGCAACGGCGATACCGTGGGGGATCTTACCGTCGGAGAAGAACTCAATGGCGTGGCCGAAGGTATGGCCGTACTCCAGCGCCATGGCGAAGTGCTTTTCGGAGGGATCCTGCTCCAGAATTTCCAGCTTGGAGCAAATGACGTTGTACGCAAGCTCGGTGAGACTGCGTGGATCCATATGGTCAAGGTCCGTGTTCTCCAGCACGTCACGATAGTAGGGCAGGAGCGAGGCGTCGTTGATAAACGCGTTTTTAATGCCCTCTGCAATGGCGGACTTGCGTCCGGCGAGGCTCTCTGTCTGGAGAAACTGGGTGTCGCCAAAGAGGAAGATCGGTGCATAGTACGTGCCGTACTGGTTTTTGCCGTGCTTGCCGTTGACCGCCTGCTTGTTGCTCAGGCAGCTATCGGTCACACCCATAAAGGTGGTGGGAATCTCGACATAGCGGATGCCGCGGAAGATGAGCGCGGAGGCAAGGCCAACGACGTTTGTCAGGCACCCGCCACCAAAGCCGATCACGATGGAGCCCTTGGTGATAAATTCTCCGACCAGCGTGTCACAGAGGTTTGCCAGCGTGGTGAAGGATTTGTCGTGCTCGCTGTCGGGAATGGTGAGCACCTTGTGGTTGATATCCTTGCTCTTGAACATATCTGTAATCTTGCCGCCGTACAGTTTATTCAGCACATCGTTTGTGACAAGGAAGACGCAGTCAAACGTCGCATCAATGAGCAGGTCACCGAGCTTGTCGAGAATGTCATTCCCAAAATAGTAAGTCGGGTCCGGGGAGAGGAATGTCTTAAAGCTGATCATATTACCGGGTGCAAAGTCCACTTTCTCAGGTGCAATGCTTGCTTTATCATACATAATGTTCGACCTCATGATAATAACCTCCAAATTCGTGATTATGATCATCACGATTATTCTAATTGAGATTATACTACGTTGAAAAATGAATTCAATTGACAATTTCAACGTATATCATTCCGGTTTTTTGTGCAATTCGCAGAACTAATCGGTGCATTTGCCAGCCGACTCCGTGCGTTTTGTACAAGTCCGAACGGTAAGTGCCTCTGCCTCAACAGCTTGCGTCTACGTCAGAAGGTCCATCCCTTTGACGAGATGGATCTGCCCGGAGCTATTTGCAAGCTCCTGAAGGGGTGCAGAAAAATTCTGGTTGCTGAAAAAAAAGTAGATGACATCCTTGTAGCCGCGCAGATCCTCAATGGCGGCGCACTTTTTCACCAACGTGCCGAAAGCGTCCGCCGGGACGACCTCCCCTTCCGGCAAATAGAAGCAGTCGGCGACCACCAGACGCTTGTTGTCCTCGTCGACGGCGATGATGTCGATGGGGCAGATATTGTCGCTGTTCCAATAGGATCCGATCCGGGTTGGCGTGAACGGGATCTGTCCTGTGACGCAGAAATCCTCCAGCAGCTCGGTGCAGATTTTCACATACGACGGGAACAGAAGGTTCTGCATGTAGGTCTTTTCCAGCAGCTCACGCACCACCGCGGTATTCCCACGGTCGAGCTCACCATAATACGGGCAGATGTATTTAAACCAGAACGCGAGAAAATGGTCGCAGATCTGGTACATACCTTTGCGGCTTTTTTCCGGGTTTGGCTCGGTCACCGGTACCCGCCGCTCAATGAGGCCAAGCTTGACCAGAAGGCTGAGGTAGGGACCGAGGGCGTTTGTTTTCATATCCAGCTTGTTTGCGATATCGAGCAGCTTGCTGTTGCCGTCTCCGATGACGGTGAGGATGGAGAAGTACGTCGCGGGCTCCCGCACCTCCCGCTCGAGCAGCTCAAGCGGTCGCTCGTGGTAGCCGCCGGAGGTGCGCATCGCATCGTTTTCCAGACAGTCGATCATGTGGGTGGCATCACCAAACATGTCAAGGTAGATGGGGACGCCGCCGGTAAAGGTATAGAGCATCACCAGCTGTGCGAAGGAGAGCTTGGGATGGTGTACGCTAAGCTCATTGATGCGAAAGCGGCGCATATTAAGCACCTTCACGACGCCATCCTGATAAATGCTGTCGCGGCTCTGGTAGTGCTGCACGGTGGAGGTGCGGATGGGTCCGGCTGTCACAAGCATAATATTGCAGTCTGACAGAAATTCGTCCCAGCATCGGCGCAGGATGACGAGAAATTCCTTATTCGCCTCAATGAGAAACTGCACATTGTCCAAAATAATGAGCTTTTTCTCCTCCGGGCGGTAGTCCGCAAGCATACGGAACAGCCCCTGCCACGAGTCAATTGGCCCGGTGGGCGACTCCGTCTCGCCCATATAGTCGGCGAGCGTTTGGCGGAAGCGGCGGCGACACTGGCTGTCAACCTCAATGAGGGCGGTAAACCGGATGGCATGTTTCCCCTGCTCAAACACGTTGATAATGGCAGTCTGACCAAAGCCCTCCCGTCCCCACAGGGCGACAAAGCTGCTCTTTTTCGCATACTCCTCTTCTAGAAAAGAGAGTTCCTTTTCTCTGCCAATAAAACGCACGTAACACCAACTCCAGATTATTTTAGCACGTAAATATAGATTAATCATACCATAAACTATATTGAGATAGCAACAAAAAATAAAAAAACGCTTCTTGCGGCGCAGCAAAGGATCTTTGGCATAAAATAGTGCAGGGTGAGCGCCCCGGAAAGGGGGTGAGACCATGGCATTTACGAACCGGGAGCTGCTCGCGCGTATTGTCCAATGTGAAGCGGGGGGCGAGGGCGACAACGGCATGCGCGCTGTGGCAACGGTGATCATGAATCGCGTCGATGTTGCGACGGGAGAGTACCAGCGTGTGAATCAGGGTGATTTGCGCAAGGTGATTTTTCAGGCGTATCAGTTTGACTGCGCCCGCACCGAGATCGGCGGAAAGCCCAACATGCAGAACATATACAATATGAATCCCGAGCCCATTCACTTTGAAATCGCGGATTGGGCGCTTTCCGGCGGGCGACTGGGGGCCGTGGGCGACTGCCTGTGGTATTTCAATCCATACGGTCCGTGCATTGAGGGCTTTCCACGCAACGGCAACGGCACCTTCCATACTGCGGTCAACGCGCACTGCTTTTACCGTCCGACCGCGGCCTATCACCTGACCTAACCATAATCTTTAAGGAGCAGAGGACATGAACAATTCATTTTTTGCAAACCAGCCGCCCGCGGGTGGCTCAGACTTCTCCGGCCCGGCATCCAGCAGGGACGAAAGCGGGCGCAGGTCGGACACAATTGTCTCCGGTGGCCGATCGGGCATGATGGTCCCGCGCGGCTCCGCTGCCGGGGCAGATGGGTATGCCGCCCTCACAGAGCCGATGCCGGAGACGCTGATGAGCACTACTTATGTGCCCGGTTTCCTGCGCACGCAAATTGGAAAGATCGTGCGTGTGGAGTTTCTCGTGGGCAGCCAGACGACCGACCGTGTCGGTACCCTGCTCGAGGTCGGCGCAAGCTATATCCTGCTGCAGGATCTCTCCGGCGCGGCCGATATCATGTGCGACCTGTTCGCCATTAAATTTGTCACCATCATCAATGACGAGACGGGGAATACCGTGATTATCCCCTGAATTTTGTGCCGACAATCCGCCACGGATGTGCGCTATCCCTGCTCACGCGCGGTTGCGGCAGGCAGGTGGCGCTTATATCCGTGGCGGTTGTGTAGACACACGGATTTTCAATTGGGCATACCGTGCCAAACTCGTCGTTGACATTTTATCCGGATTGTGTTAGCATAGTTGTTGCCTTTGATTTTTCAATTCCATACTATCATTAGGACATGCCTGACCCAATTACATAATGGAGAGATGTCCGAGTGGTTTAAGGAGCTGGTCTTGAAAACCAGTGACTCGCAAGAGCCGTGGGTTCGAATCCCACTCTCTCCGCCAAATTTCATTTCATTTTTCTGCCTTGGAGAAGTACCCAAGTGGCCGAAGGGGCTCCCCTGCTAAGGGAGTAGGGCGTGAAAGCGTCGCGAGGGTTCAAATCCCTCCTTCTCCGCCAAGAAGCAAACCCTTGATATCGCTGGTCAATCCAGTCGTATCAAGGGTTTTGTCTTGTTCTTGTATCGGGATTATATCAATTCTTTTTGCTCGTACTGCTCGTTTTGCTCGCACAAGCTTCCGCGGCTTTTCTCAAATCATTTCTATAAATATCTACTGCAACAAAAAACGTAACGAGGGCACCAATCGTAGTGAAAAGTGAGCCAAGGATACGGCGTTGGCTAATACGCAAAGTAATGAGATGATCCATACCTTTCCCTCCAAATATTTCGTTTTATGTTCTATAATATGTTGTTTTTCCAATTGTGCCATTCAATATAAAACACACTAGAAGACCATCGTTGCAAAATAGTCATCCGGCGTCTCTGCGCGGCGGATTTCTTCTACCGTGCCGTCTTCCTGTAGCAGCAGCTCAGCGGAGCGCAGTCTGCCGTTATACTGATAGCCCATGGCGTGTCCATGTGCGCCGGTATCGTGAATGACGAGCAGGTCGCCGCGCTCAATTTCGGGCAGCATTCTATCCACGGCAAATTTATCGTTGTTTTCGCAGAGTGAGCCGGTCACGTCGTACTTGTGGTCGCAGGGTGCATCCTCCTTCCCCATCACGGTAATATGGTGGTACGCGCCATAGAGCGCGGGACGCATCAAATTTGCGGCGCAGGCATCCACACCGATGTAATCTTTGTGTGTTTTCTTTTCGTGAATGGCCCGCGTGACAAGGCAGCCATAGGGACCCAGCATATAGCGGCCGAGCTCGGTATAGATCGCGATGTTCCCCATCCCGGCGGGCACGAGAATTTCCTCATACGCTTTGCGCACCCCCTCGCCGATGGCAAAAATGTCATTTTCCTTCTGCTCCGGGCGGTAGGGAATGCCGACGCCGCCGGAGAGGTTGATAAAGCAGATCTCCGCCCCCGTCTCCTCGTGCAGCTCCGCCGCCGTCTGGAACAGAATGCGCGCGAGCGTGGGATAGTAGTCATTGGACAAGGTATTGGACGCCAAAAACGCATGGAGCCCAAAGCGCTTCGCACCCATCTCCTTGAGCCTGCGAAACGCCTGCGTCATCTGCGGGCGGGTGAGTCCGTACTTCGCATCGCCGGGGTTGTCCATCACCTGAAAGCCTTCCTTTGATTCACCAAGCACGAACTGCCCGCCGGGATTGAAGCGGCAGGAGATGGTTTCGGGGATATAGCCTATGGTCTCCTGCAGAAAATCAATATGGCTGATATCATCCAGATTGATCACCGCGCCCAGCTTCGCGGCCAGGACAAACTCCTCCGCCGGGGTATCGTTGGAGGAAAACATGATCTCCTCCCCGTGAAAGCCGCACCGGTCGGCGAGCATCAGCTCGGTCAGGGAGGAGCAGTCAGCGCCGCAGCCCTCCTCCCGCAGGAGCTTGAGAATCGCGGGGGTCGGTGTGGCTTTCACTGCAAAATATTCCTTAAAACCGGGGTTCCACGCAAACGCCTGCCGGAGCCGCCGCGCATTTTCGCGGATCGCGCGCGCGTCATATAGATGGAAAGGCGTAGGGTGCTGTTCCGTAATGGATTGGAGCTGTTCCAACGTAACAAATGGCTTTTTCATAAATTCAATCACCTTAATTTCATAGTGGTTTTATCATATAAAATTTGTCCTTTTTTGTCAATCCCAATCCCGCGATCAAACAGGGCAACCGCACGAAAAGATTAAGGAGCAATATTGCCAAAGAGTAGGGAGA
>JAJQEJ010000060.1:0-9371 GCA_021201735.1 Oscillospiraceae bacterium
CATAATCTTAACACCCCTTATCTTATTTGTAAATCTTTTCATGCGGTTGCCCTGTCAAACGGAAGAAAAAAGATTGACATGTCTTTTTTCCTTTGCTATAATGGACATCGTTATGGACGATTAGCTCAGCTGGTAGAGCATCCGCTTGACGTGCGGGAGGTCACAGGTTCAAGTCCTGTATCGTCCACCATAGATAAGCCCTGTAGTTGCAATGACTACAGGGCTTTAGACTGTAGACACACGGGACCCGCTTGCAAACCGGAATGGACGATAGCAGGAAGTAAACACATTTTAGGAGCGCTAACATGTTTTATGCAACAACTTATCCATCACCCGTGGGTTTGATTACGCTGGCATGCGACGGTGACAATCTCGTTGGGCTCTGGATGGAGGGGCAAAAGTATTTCGGCAATACGATACCAGAAGCAATGCGGGAAAAGGACGACATACCGGTGTTGGACGCTGCAAAACAATGGTTGGACAAGTATTTTTCCGGGGGAAAACCCGCCATAGCGGAATTGCCGCTCGCGCCCATTGGCGGTGCGTTCCGTCAAGGCGTATGGAGCATGTTGTGTGAAATCCCTTACGGCGAAGTGATGACTTACGGCGATATTGCAAAAAAGATGGCGCTGAAAATGGGTAAAAAAACGATGTCCAGTCAAGCGGTGGGCGGGGCGGTCGGCCACAACCCGATCTCCATCATCATCCCCTGCCACCGGGTCGTGGGGGCAAATGGCAGCTTAACGGGGTACGCCGGCGGTGTTGACAGAAAAACAGCGCTGCTCACATTAGAAGGGGTTGATATGGCAAAGTTGTTTGTACCCCAAAAGGGTACTGCGCTCTCATTTCCATTCTTCCAATAAAATCTTATATGCTGTTCGATATATCACCCAAAGTGCCATGCGCGGCAAGAAAACAAGGCGGTTTATCCAGCACCACCGGGTTGACAAACCATACAATTTTGGCTAACATATACATATGATCGGCCGATACAATGGCCGGAGAGGAGCGATACTATGCCTGAATTAAAAGGAAGTAGAACGGAACAAAATCTGCGGGATGCCTTTTCCGGGGAATCGCAGGCCAGGACGAAGTACACATTCTATGCCAGCGCCGCCAAGAAGGAGGGCTACGAGCAGATCGCCGCGTTCTTTCAGGAGACGGCGGACAATGAAAAAGAGCACGCGGAGCTCTGGTTCAAGCATCTCGGCGCGCTGGGCGATACCAAGGCAAACCTCGCCGACGCCGCCGCGGGGGAAAACTACGAGTGGGTCACTATGTACAAGGACTTTGCCCAGATCGCGCGGGAGGAGGGCTTTTTACAGATCGCCGACCAGTTTGAGCGGGTCGCCAGCGTGGAAAAGCACCATGAGGAACGCTATCGGAAATTGCTCCAGAACCTCAACGAGGACATCGTCTTCAAGCGGGACGGCAAGACCATGTGGATCTGCCGCAACTGCGGCTATATTCACGAGGGTGAATTTGCCCCGGAGCTCTGCCCCGCGTGCAAACATCCCAAGGCCTATTTTCAGCTCTATGTCGAAAACTATTAACCATATCCAGGGATATCAAGCTAACCCGCCCGGACGCATACGTCCGGGCGGGTTGCTTGTCTGAATATAAAAAGGACAGGCAACCACCGCTTTGGCGCTTCGTTTGCTGTAAAACAGTAAGCACTGTTCCAATGCGGAACATGTCCTTTCGCCTTTCGCCAGAGGGCGACGGAATCCCGTCACCCGGCACCGGCTTAAAAGAAGATGTGTGATTACCTGTCCGCGTATAGTATGTGCCGCGCAACCGAAAGTAAACACGGGAAAAACAGGTATAGACGCTGGCATATTTGTCCAAACTAATCATACGATTAAAAAAGGACGTGCCGGGATGTCCCGGCGCGGCATGGCAGTCGTACGATAAAGGAGGCTATTATGGCACAGGCGGCAGACGGCGTAATCGCGTTTCGCAGGCGGGCAGGAAAAGGGCAGGACGAGGAATGGCGGGTTTTGCAGCGGGAGCTTCTGGAGACGAAAAGCAGCCTGAAACAGGCATACGGCGGCTTTAACACATTCAGCGACCCCGATTTGGTTGAGTTTTATGTTTATGAAATCAACGCCCTGCAGGCGCGTTACGCGTATTTACTGCGGCGCATTAAAACGATAGACCGGCAGCAGGCGGGCGCATAGGCGCGCTGTTTCGGCGGGAGATAATCGGCCAAGGAGCTGGCAAAGCGAATGAAACCGGAGGTGTCGGCTTTTTATGGATGCTCTCTCTGCATATATGCCGTGGATCATGGGCGGGGTGGCGGCGGTGATCGCCGTCGCCCTGCTCTGCGGCCCGCTCAAATGGCTTGGTCGCATTGTCGCGCGCACCGCTTTGGGCGTGGTGGTGCTCTTTTTGGTGAGCAAAATTGGCGGATTGATTGGCATCCATCTTGGTGTCAACCTGATCAACGCGCTCTGCATCGGCGTGCTCGGCGCGCCCGGCTTCGGGCTGCTGCTGCTCTTTAACTGGATGCTGTGACGGCACCCTGAAACATTACATACTATTTCAGCAAAAAAACGCGTGCAGCGTGTATTCCTGTGGTATACTATATTTACAGTAAATATTTTACGGAACGTCAACAGAGAGAGGACGGGATTTCGCATGGGTAAGCGCTACGACGCCGCCATCATCGGCTGCGGGACGGCGGGGATTTTCGCGGGGTACGAGCTTACGCGCCTGCATCCGGAGTTTCGGGTCATTACACTCGAGCAGGGGCACGCGCTCGACCGCCGGAAGTGCCCCATCGTCGCGCGGCAGACCGACCACTGCGTACAGTGCGGCATCTGCGACACGATGTGCGGCTTCGGCGGCGCGGGCGCGTTTTCCGATGGGAAATATAACTTCACCACCGCGTTTGGCGGGTGGCTCACCGACTTCATGCCGGAGCGGGAGGTGATGGAGCTCATCGACTACGTCGACACCGTCAACATGGCGCACGGGGCGACCGACGAGGTCTTTTCCACCGACACGCCAGAGGCGCGCGCACTGCGGCGCAAGGCGCTGGAATTTGATCTGCATCTTTTACAGGCGCGGTGCAAGCATCTGGGCACCGAGAATAATCTGAACATCCTCGGCCGCCTCTACGAGACGGTAAGCAGGCGGGTGGAATACGTCTTCGACACCCCGGTGCGCCAGATTACCCACATGGGCGCGGATGGCTACCGCCTCACCACCAAGCAGGGCGAGGAGCTCGACTGCACCTGGCTCATCGCGGCGCCGGGGCGGTCTGGCGCGGAGTGGTTTGCCGAGCAGTGCAAGGCGCTGGGGCTGGAGCTGATCAATAACCAGGTGGATATCGGGGTGCGCGTGGAGCTGCCCGCAGAGGTGTTCCGGCACATCACCGACGTGGTGTACGAGTCCAAGCTGGTCTACCGCACCAAGCAGTACGGCGACCAGGTGCGCACCTTCTGCATGAATCCGTTCGGGCATGTGGTGGCGGAAAACGTGGAGGGCATCAACACCGTAAACGGCCACTCCTACGCCGACCCCGCGCTGCAAAGTGAGAACACCAACTTTGCCCTGCTGGTCTCCAACCGCTTTACTTCCCCCTTTAATGAGCCATATCGCTACGGCAAGCACATCGCCTCCCTCTCCAACATGCTCGCTGGAGGCGTTCTGGTGCAGCGCTTTGGCGACCTGCTACAGGGGCGGCGCACCAACGACCACCGCCTTGCGCAGTCCTTTACCCGCCCCACCCTCCCCGCCGCGACGCCGGGCGACCTCTCCCTCGCCCTGCCGAAGCGCCATCTCGACAACATCGTGGAGATGGTGCAGACGCTGGACAAAATCGCTCCGGGCACGGCGAATTACGACACCCTGCTCTACGGCGCGGAGGTCAAGTTCTACTCCGCCCGCCTCTCCCTCTCAAGCGAGCTGGAGACGGCGCTGCCCGGCTTTTTCGCCGCCGGAGACGGCGCGGGCATCACCCGGGGACTCGCGCAGGCGGGCGCCTCCGGCGTCAAAACAGCGCGCGCAATCAGCCTGAGGTTGTAGACTTTGTCTATCGCCTCAGGCTGACTGTATCGTATGCTGTGGTTTTCATACTTCTTATGGCGGGGGGTTCCCCTTCTCAAGAAGTACAAACGACGCGCCTCATGCACTTGCAAAATAATCCCTGTCCGTTTATAATGGTATTATAAATGATGAAGAGTAGGATGCGTGATTGATCTTGAAATACGATTTTGCCGGTATTGAGCCGAAGTGGCAGAAAAAGTGGCTGGAGGAAAAACCCTTCCGCTGTGAGACAGGCAGTAAAAAGCCGAAATTTTATGCGCTGGTGGAGTTCCCCTATCCCTCCGGACAGGGGCTGCATGTGGGACATGCCCGCCCGTATACCGCGATGGACGTCGTCGCGCGCAAGCGCCGCATGGACGGCTATAACGTCCTGTTCCCCATGGGGTATGACGCCTTTGGCCTCCCCACCGAGAATTACGCCATTCAAAACCATATCCATCCCGCCAAGGTAACCGAGGACAACATCGCCGCGTTTCGCAAGCAGCTGCAGATGCTCGGCTACTCCTTTGACTGGGACCGCGAGATTAACACCACCGACCCCCGCTACTATAAGTGGACACAGTGGATTTTCCTGCAGCTCTATAAAAACGGGCTTGCCTATAAGAGCACCATGCCCGTCAACTGGTGCACCTCCTGCAAGTGCGTGCTGGCAAATGAGGAGGTGGTCGACGGCGGCTGCGAGCGCTGCGGCGCGCCCGTCGTCCGAAAGGAAAAAAGCCAGTGGATGCTGAAAATCACGGCCTATGCCCAGCGCCTGATTGACGATCTGGACGGCCTCGACTTTCAGGAGCGGGTCACGACCCAGCAGAAGAACTGGATTGGTCGCTCCTCCGGCGCGGAGGTGGCGTTTCCAACCACCGCGGGGGACACCCTGCGCGTCTTTACCACCCGGCCGGACACCCTCTACGGCGCGACCTATATGGTCATCGCGCCGGAGCATCCCCTTGTGCAGCAGTGGGCGGACAAGCTGGAAAACCGGGACGAGGTGGCGGCGTATGCGGCGGCGGCGGGGCGCAAGTCGGACTTTGAGCGCGCGGAATTGAACGCGGACAAGGAGAAGACCGGCGTACAGCTCCAGGGCGTGCGCGCCGTAAACCCCGCGACGGGGCAGGAAATCCCCATCTTTATCTCCGACTATGTGCTCGTCACCTACGGCACCGGGGCCATCATGGCGGTGCCTGCGCACGACAGCCGCGACTGGGCGTTTGCCAAAAAATACGGCCTGCCCATCGTCGAGGTTGTACAGGGCGGCAATGTAAAGGAAGAAGCCTTTACATCTAAGGACGACACAGGCATTATGGTCAATTCCGGCATCCTCAACGGCCTCACGGTGAGGCAGGCGATTCCCGCCATGACCCGGTGGCTCACAGAGCAGGGCATCGGCGCGGAGAAGGTCAACTACAAGCTGCGCGACTGGGTGTTCTCCCGCCAGCGCTACTGGGGCGAGCCCATCCCCATGGTCTGGTGCGACACGTGCGGCTGGGTGCCTCTGCCGGAGGAATCCCTCCCGCTGGAGCTGCCCAATGTGGAGAGCTACGAGCCGACGGAAAACGGCGAATCCCCCCTCTCCAAAATGACCGATTGGGTCTGCACCACCTGCCCGCACTGCGGCGGCGCGGCGCGGCGCGAGACGGACACCATGCCCCAGTGGGCGGGCTCATCCTGGTATTTCCTGCGCTACGCCGACCCTGACAATGACAAGGCGCTTGCGTCCAAGGAGGCGCTCGACTACTGGGCTCCGGTGGACTGGTACAACGGCGGCATGGAGCACACCACGCTTCACCTGCTCTACTCCCGCTTTTGGAACAAGTTCCTCTATGATATCGGCGTGGCCCCCACCAAGGAGCCGTATGTAAAGCGCACCAGCCACGGCATGATACTCGGCGAGGGCGGGGAAAAGATGTCGAAATCCCGCGGGAACGTCATCAATCCCACCGACGTGATTCGTCAATACGGCGCGGACACCATGCGCCTTTATATTATGTTCATCGGTGATTTTGAAAAGGCCGCCGCATGGTCGGACAACGCCGTCAAGGGCTGCAAGCGCTTTCTCGACCGCATCTGGAATCTGACATATACCGATAGCCTCTCCTACACCCCCGCAAACGAAAGCGCCCTGCACAAGGCCATTCGAAAGGTCGGGCAGGATATCGAGGCGATGAAGTTTAACACCGCCATCGCCACACTGATGGCGCTCGTCAACGACTTCTATCAAAATGGCTGCTCGAAAGGCGACCTCAAAACATTCCTGCTGCTCCTCTCCCCGTTTGCCCCCCACATCGCCGAGGAGCTGTGGGAGAAGCTCGGCTTTGCCGGTGTCGGTATGGCGTGCAGCCAGCCGTGGCCGGTTTATGACGAGAGCAAGACGATTGAGGCGAGCGTGCAGATGGCCGTGCAGGTGGGCGGAAAGCTGCGCGGCACCATCCTCGTCCCCACCGACAGCGACGAGGAGACGGTGGTCGCCGCCGCGCTGCGCGACCCGAAGGTTGCAAAGTTCACGGAGGCGACGGAAATTGTCAAAACCATTCTGGTCAAAAACAAGCTGGTAAACCTGATTGTAAAGCCAAAGGGATAACATTTACTTTAAGGAGGAAAACAAGATGGACAACACTGCTTTTTTCAAATTCACCTACGGTTTATTCCTCGTCGGCGTAGAGCAGGAGGGCAAGTACAACGGCTGCATCATCAACACCGCGGCGCAGGCGACATCGGAGCCGCCACGCATCCTCATGACCATGCAGAAGAAAAACTATACCACCGAGCTGCTGATGCAAAAGCGCAGTGCAGCGCTCACCATCCTCTCGCGGCAATTCCCGCTTGATCGGATTGCGCATTTCGGGATGCAGTCCGGCCGGGACGTCCCCAAATTCGCCGGTCCCTATGAGACCGACGCGAACGGCAACCCGTATCTGGCCGACGGGATGAACGCACGCTTCGCGCTGGAGGTTTCTGAGACCATCGACCTCGGCACCCACCGGTTGTTCCTGTGCGATGTGTCCGACGCCCTGACGCTCAGCGACGGGGTTCCCATGTCCTACGGCGATTACCGCATCCTGAAAAGCGGCGGCACACTGGGTGGTGAGGCGCCGGTCAGCCAGAAGAAGTGGGTCTGCAGCGTCTGCCATTATGAGTACGACGGCGAGGTTCCCTTTGAAGCGCTTCCCGACGACTACCGCTGCCCGGTCTGCGGCGCCGGCAAGGAGCATTTCTCTCTCGTATAGCCACAAAACATAATTGTGCCCCTGAACGCAGATCGACCTGCTTTCAGGGGCGTTTTTTATGCATGTCTATGCATTGGCGATGCGTATTAACGTAATGGCACTGCAATTGACCGCCTGAAAATCAACTCCCGTTCCGGCGAGAATCACCTCTGTGGCCGCCTTGTTGCGCAGTGTAAGGAAGGCCCCGTCCGGTATGGTCGCAACAAATGACCCGGTCAGATTAATGCGGGTAGAGTCGTTGAGCTGATTGTTGAATTCGCCAAAGAAGGAGAGCGGAAATTCAAGACCGTTGATGGTCACGGCAAACGCCGCGTTGAGCACAGATGCCGCCGTTGGCCGCATGCACAGGATATACTCGATATAGTATACCCCACCTGTATTGACCGTGATGGATGTGCTGCCCGGCGTAAAGGAGAAATCATCCGCGGAAGAAATCGCAAGCAGAAAGGCGACGTCCCCTTCCGGGACGATTTCCTGCTGCCCACCGCTATACACCGCATTGAAATAGGCCGTCGCAAACCCCGCACCGGTCGGCCCGGTCTCGCCCGTGGCCCCGGTCGGCCCCGTGGGGCCAGTTGGTCCCGTCGGCCCCGTCGCCCCGCCCCCCGTCGGCCCGGTCGGTGCCTTCATTTATGCGCAAACATGCAGTTAGGTTGTCGCCCCCGTGTGGGGGGGCGACTGACATACCGGCAGCACGGGGATTACCTGATTCCATTTAGACCCACGCCCCCCCGCGTGGAGGGCGACAGCGGTGTGATTCCGTAAACAGCAGCGGCATAGGATTTAGACCCACGCCCCCCGCGTGGGGGGCGACGATTGCTACCACGTTAGCGGCAGAGACGTCACCATTTAGACCCACGCCCCCCGCGTGGGGGGCGACAACCAACAGTCATAGACACGGTTTTCCCGGATCATTTAGACCCACGCCCCCCGCGTGGGGGGCGACAGTGCCTGCCTGCCCTTTTTTAGTGGGGCAAAGAATTTAGACCCACGCCCCCCGCGTGGGGGGCGACCGAGGAGCTCCGCGCCAAGCTGGCCGCAGCGGAGGCATTTAGACCCACGCCCCCCGCGTGGGGGGCGACCCGGCTTGTGCTGGCGCAGGACACCGACATACCATTTAGACCCACGCCCCCCGCGTGGGGGGCGACTCACCGTCTGCAACAACGCCGGGGGCCTCACGCCATTTAGACCCACGCCCCCCGCGTGGGGGGGCGACTTCTGGAACGTTGGCAAAGTCAAGTCCGACTTAATTTAGACCCACGCCCCCCGCGTGGGGGGCGACGCGACAGCGGCGTTGGCAGTGGTCTCGTCCTCAACATTTAGACCCACGCCCCCCGCGTGGGGGGCGACCTCCACGCCTGCACCCACGCCCGCGCCAGCTCCAATTTAGACCCACGCCCCCCGCGTGGGGGGCGACAGCCCCGCGCACTGGTTTTACCGAGAACGGGTGCAATTTAGACCCACGCCCCCCGCGTGGGGGGCGACACACAACACGACAACACAAGAAATAAAATATCAATTTAGACCCACGCCCCCCGCGTGGGGGGCGACATCAGCCGCCGAAAAACTTCCTTTTGCAAGTGCAATTTAGACCCACGCCCCCCGCGTGGGGGGCGACCTAGCCATACATAAACTTCCTTTCCCTTAATGTATTTAGACCCACGCCCCCCGCGTGGGGGGCGACCACGCTGTATGCCAAAGCGGTACATTGTTGACCGATTTAGACCCACGCCCCCCGCGTGGGGGGCGACAACTATCGTGTAATTGTGCAAAACGACGAAAGCATTTAGACCCACGCCCCCCGCGTGGGGGGCGACAGTACACATCCGCCCTGCTGGGAAAACTGTTTCATATTTAGACCCACGCCCCCCGCGTGGGGGGCGACTGCCGCATGATGAAGTGTAATTTCTTGAATACTAATTTAGACCCACGCCCCCCGCGTGGGGGGCGACTTCTTGTTTAGTCATTTTAATTCCCCTTTCTTATAATTTAGACCCACGCCCCCCGCGTGGGGGGCGACCCGCTTTGGCATACAGCGTGGGAATATGCAAATATTTAGACCCACGCCCCCCGCGTGGGGGGCGACTTCCTTTTTTA
>JAJQEJ010000060.1:9471-37750 GCA_021201735.1 Oscillospiraceae bacterium
GTACAAGCACAAAACACTAATGATTTAGACCCACGCCCCCCGCGTGGGGGGCGACATACAGTGACTTGCAAGACGAAATACAAAGACTAATTTAGACCCACGCCCCCCGCGTGGGGGGCGACATTACTATGGTGGGTACTTGTATGCAGTCGTGAAATTTAGACCCACGCCCCCCGCGTGGGGGGCGACATTTCCTTTTTTAGTACAAGCACAAAACACTAATGATTTAGACCCACGCCCCCCGCGTGGGGGGCGACGAAGACAATGCAGAAGCTTGTGAGGACACAATAATTTAGACCCACGCCCCCCGCGTGGGGGGCGACTAATTTTACCATCATTTCATTTTCCCCAAAATCAATTTAGACCCACGCCCCCCGCGTGGGGGGCGACTATTTGCCAAGGGTCATTTATATCTAAGTTATCAATTTAGACCCCCGCCCCCCGCGTGGGGGGCGACTTTCGTCAACTCTATTATGTAAGTCTCTGCTTGTGATTTAGACCCACGCCCCCCGCGTGGGGGGCGACAAACAAATCCAGCAATCCTTACAGTAGTATCTAGCATTTAGACCCACGCCCCCCGCGTGGGGGGCGACTTACCACGCTATGAGAACGCTTGGTATCATTAAAATTTAGACCCACGCCCCCCGCGTGGGGGGCGACACGAAAAAGACAGAAGAAATTGTAGAAAATTCTATTTAGACCCACGCCCCCCGCGTGGGGGGCGACGTTGCTGTCATGATATGTTTCTCTATTGTCATTTATTTAGACCCACGCCCCCCGCGTGGGGGGCGACTGCCGCTCTAGCAATATTAACTGCATCAGCCGCCATTTAGACCCACGCCCCCCGCGTGGGGGGCGACGTTTTTGTATGTAATTTTGCACAAAACTATTGCTATTTAGACCCACGCCCCCCGCGTGGGGGGCGACGTGTATATACAGATGTTGATTGTATTATATTTGAGATTTAGACCCACGCCCCCCGCGTGGGGGGCGACTTATTAGTATTGACGATATGTATAGCAATACAACAATTTAGACCCACGCCCCCCGCGTGGGGGGCGACGTAAATGGTCGTTGGGCGCTTGTAAAATATGAGATTTAGACCCACGCCCCCCGCGTGGGGGGCGACAGCTAATACTCTTAACGCATATAATCCTTTAATGATTTAGACCCACGCCCCCCGCGTGGGGGGCGACATCCCAAACTATTTTAATGTAATTACATTCACAAATTTAGACCCACGCCCCCCGCGTGGGGGGCGACAACTATCGTGTAATTGTGCAAAACGACGAAAGCATTTAGACCCACGCCCCCCGCGTGGGGGGCGACTGTGAGATTATGGGAGCATTGAGTATTATTACTATTTAGACCCACGCCCCCCGCGTGGGGGGCGACATCAGCCACCGAAAAACTTCCTTTTGCAAGTGCAATTTAGACCCACGCCCCCCGCGTGGGGGGCGACTTCACACCGTAATGACTACTAGCTTGTGTTGAAATTTAGACCCACGCCCCCCGCGTGGGGGGCGACATTGTTTGTACAATTAGGAGATATATTTGTATAAATTTAGACCCACGCCCCCCGCGTGGGGGGCGACCTTTAATTGCGTGTTTCAATAACTATCAATATGAAAATTTAGACCCACGCCCCCCGCGTGGGGGGCGACGACCATGCTTATGTACAAAGTAACGTATTATTTAATTTAGACCCACGCCCCCCGCGTGGGGGGCGACGACCATGCTTATGTACAAAGTAACGTATTATTTAATTTAGACCCACGCCCCCCGCGTGGGGGGCGACTTGTAGGCTGATTTATTCCACTATCTCTATCTCATTTAGACCCACGCCCCCCGCGTGGGGGGCGACTTAGTCTTGGATTATCACCACCTATAAAACGATAATTTAGACCCACGCCCCCCGCGTGGGGGGCGACTCGGCGGCTTTTATCTTGCTATTAAGAGCATTGATTTAGACCCACGCCCCCCGCGTGGGGGGCGACAGTAAAAGTGCGTAATTTAGTGGTGTTTTTTTGTGTCAATCGCACAGTCAGCAGCATCCGCCCCACGTATTTCCGATTCATTTGGGGTTTACTGCCAGAACGCAGTGCCTATCCGCCAAAAATTCCGGTGCGAAAGGCCCGGGGGATTGGTGGGTGCTTGCCATTCGCACCTATACGATCAGGACATCCCGTTCCTGCTCAAACGTCTCTTTTGCACCCACATGCTCCACTTTGCCAGCATAGTGATTCCCCAGATTGTAAAAGCGCAGGCTATCTGTTTCCGGGTCAATGAGCTCGATAAGTTGCTGCTTGAATTTCGCATACTGCGCGGCATCCAAAACGCACTCGAACACCGAATTTTGCACACGCTGGCCGTGATCCACGCAAGCTTTTGCGACCTTTCTCAGCCGTCCCTTTCCGGCGGCAGTCTGTGTGCTTACGTCATATGTAATCAGCACCAACACAGCATTTCACCTCATTTCCACAGAAACACGGGATAGGCGTCCAGATCGCCTCTGATATACCGGGCTAAGAGCAAGCTCTGCGCATAGGGGACAAGGCCCCACGGGATTTTCTCGTCCAAATAGGGATGCATAATCGTTTCCCGCTTTCGCTCCTGCCACGCGCTGAGCACCGCTTTTCGTGTGGCGTCGTCCATTGCCACGCCACCGCTGGGCTGGGCCAGAAAGCCGGCGGCCTTGACCACGCGCTTATTGATCAGCGTGAGCACAAAGCGGTCCGCCATAACGGGGCGCAGGGCTTCGATCATGTCGAGGGCCAACGACTGGCGTCCAGGCCGGTCCCGGTGCAAAAAGCCGACATAGGGGTCCAGCCCAACGCTTTCCAGCGCCGCCGCCATCTCATACGTCAGCAACATATAGACAAAGGACAGCAACGCATTTACGTTGTCGAGCGGTGGCCGCCTGCTCCGTCCGGAGAACGCAAAGGCGTCCTTTTGCTGCAGGATGAGGTCGTCGAAGACGCCAAAATATCTGGCTGCAGCAGCCCCCTCCACGCCGCGTATTTCCTCCAGCGTGTCACAGTCCGGCAGCGTATCCCCCGCCTGCTTGAGCGACAAGGCGACGGTTTTCAGCTTGTCGCTGTCCACGCGCAGCGCGTGGTCTCGGGTCGCCCGCTCCAGCACCCAGCGCGTGTTGTAAAATTTGCCCATGAGCATATACTTTGCCAGTTCCGCGGAGCGCCGCGGGTCATCACTGATGCGGTACTGTTCTTTGCGCAGCCGGACATTGCCCTGTTGCCCGCCGGTCACTCTGGCCAAAAAGCGCCCGTTTGCAGTGAGGAAGCTGAGTGCCACGCCCTTTTTCGCGCACGCGCCCATGAACGCGGGACTCGCGCCTGTGTAGCCAAAGGCCACAACCCCCTCAATGTTGAGAAACGGCACCCGGATGGCCTCTTGCCCGTCCTTGCGCACCACAATGTTCTCTCCATCCAGCGACAGGTACGTGTCCGGAGAGGTAACATACAGCGTATTGAGCAGTCTTCTCATCCATCTTCCTCCCAGTGCGCCTTCAAATATGCCTTTGCAGACTGCTTGCGCGCGAGCACGGGCAGGCAGAGCCCGCGCAGAGAGCAGGCATTGCACTGCTTACTCGTGCGCACTTGCGGCGTATATCCACGGTCGTAGAGCTGGTACATCTCCGCGACCATCTCCCGGACGCGCGCGCGCAGGTCGGCATCGAAGGAGACCACCTGCCTCCGCTTCGTCTCGCCGTAAAACAGGGCACCCGCATCTATCTGGCAGACCAGCATCTCTTCGAGGCAGATCGCCTGCGCGCACAGCTGCAGCGCGTCGGCATCGTGGCTTTTGGGCGCGCCGCGTTTGTACTCAATCGGCACCGGCAAATAGAGTCCCTCTCTGCCCCGGATCGGCACGCCGCCCGCGTCCCGATGGAATTCCACGGCGTCGCTGACGCCCTGTATCCGGAGGCTGTGGGAGACGAGAGAGAGCCCGCGGGCAATATAGACGTCCCCCCTGCTCTCCGCCTTCCCGCTGTGCACGTTCGTGTGGAACAGCTCCCCCTGCACTGTGCGCAGGTTCTCCTGCCACTGCTGCTCGATATGAATCAGCGCCCACTGCCTGCGGCAAAAGGCGAAATGCTGTATGCCGGCGAGGGCGAGATAGCTCGTCTCATCGTCCATCTGCTCAGACCAGCCGCCGGACCTGCACACCTTCCGGAATATCCTCCTGCCGGAGCGTAACCCGATAGTCGCGATAGGCTCTGGCGGGCTTCTGCCGGTCAATTCTCTCGACGGAAAGGGTATCAAACAGCTTGTGGGCCGGGGCGCAGCCGAGCTCGTTGTCGTGCGCAAACACAATCAGCTCCCGCACGGCCATTTTCCCGCGGGCCGCGCTGTGGTCGTGCTCAAACATGTTGAGAATGGCCTCCCAAAGCAGCTCCAAATCCTTTTCGGAAAAGCCCGTGACCGTTCTGGCCAGATTGGCGGACACGTAGCCCTCCGCGCGATAGAGGCCATAGGGCACGATGAACTTGTTGCCCATCTCCGTATGCTTCTTCGCTTTATCTTCCTCCGTGGTGATGGCCACTCTGGTGATCGTCACCTCCTGTGGGACAATGGGGTCAATACTGCGCGCAAAACCCAGCTGCACCGGCCCGCGCACCTGACCACAATTTAAGTGCGCCTTGACAAACGTGGTCATCACAGCGCCAAAGGTGCGGATATCATAAAAATTGGCGCACATAAAGTCCCGGATTGCGCGGTCGATGTCCGGATCGTCCTTTTTCTTCTCCGTCACCGTCTTTTCGTCCACATCCAGCGCGATATAAGCTTTCTTATCGCTGGTATTGAGGGGGATGCTCTCCTTGATGTAGATGTCATACCCGCTTTCATAGCCCGGTTTGCTCTCTTGCACAATCTCCACATAGTTGCGGATTTTCCGCTTGAGGCAGACGTCGGTGACAAGGCCGTAGCCGGTCTCCGGGTCAATGCGGGGCATATTGCCCGCGTCGGGATCTCCGTTTGGGTTCCCGTTTTCCACGTCAAAAAGCACGATGAAGTCGTATCGATTCTTAATTGCTTCCATTTTCTTTCTCCTCCTTTTTCTGATAGCGCGCCTGTGTCTGGTGGTAATAGCCGAGGAAAAACATGCCCTGCTGGGCCAGTGTGTGCTGTGCGGGGAATGCCTCACCGTCCTCCGCGTCGATGAGTTGCAGGAGTTCTCCGATCTCCCGATTACGGTGTACGCCGTAGTCCGACTTTGCCGTGTGGTGCCCTGCGAGGCGCAGCAATTGGGGAAATACCACGGCGGGATTCGCGCAGGCTGTATTCAGATATTTGTCCTTGATGGTGGTGTTGATGCCGGGGTTCGCCTCACTCTGCGCCCGCTCGAGAACGGCGAACAGCCGCCCCAACACATAGGCTCTGTCTCTCAGCTCCGGGTTTAATGCCACTGTCAGTTCCTCCTTTTTATGTCCTCTGTTTTTGCGTAAATACGCCTTGATGATGGCGGCCCTGCCGCGGGTCACCTCATGCTCGGCGCGGATCCGCAGCATGACGGCCTGAAAGAGGCCCTCCGGGTAATCTCCCCCGCTCAGAATGGCCCGCAGCGCCGCGCCGGAGAGGAGGGGCGAGGACGCCTTGTCCCGGCTGTTTGGGTTGACGGTCTCGTACATGAGGGCGGGAAGGGTGAGATACACGCGGGTATCATAGCTCGGCCGCACAATCTCCAGCCTTTCATAGTGGGCCGCGAGATTGTCGAGAAACGCGCCAAAGCTGTCCTGTAGGAAAAAGCGCACGGAGATTCTGGCGGCGTTGGGGGCGAGACCGAGGACATAGAATTTCGCCGTCAGATCGACCTCCTCCACATACTGCCCCTGCAATAGCCGCACCATAATGGCGGTGAGCGCGCCGTTCTCGTCCGGCGGCCCCAAGCCGGTGTAGAGCGAGAAGAGCTGCGGCGGCATGGGGTCCGCCCGCTCCGCCCAGAAGAGCACCAACGTATCGCCGAGCTGCTGGCGGTAGTCCCGCGTACTGATCAGGTGGTTGAGCGCCGTAACGTGGGCAAAGGCGGCGTACCGCCCGATGGATGCACATCTCTTCCCGTAGAAGGTGAAGGCCGGGGCATTGTAGCTGATGAGATTGGCGCCGGCCGATTGCGCGCCCGGGACGCCTTTAATCTTCCCGTGTAGCAGCGCCAAAGGCGCGCGCTCCCCCGTGACCAGACAGCGGATGATTGGACTGTCTTCTTCATTTGTCCATGCTGCCATCCATGCCGCCTTCACCGCCGGATCCTCATGGGCATAGGCCCCGCCGTCAATGCAGAAGACGAGATTGCTCCCCATCATGTCGTCGAGCACGTCGGAAAGCGCCGGGTGCTGTGCCGCCGCTTCCGGATTCCACTGTGCGAAAAATCCCTTTACAGCGCTTGCCGCCGTAGTCTGCACGTCCGCCAGCAGCTGCAGATGCAGCGCTTTGCACGCCGCAAAGGCGTCCAGCGCGCGTGCGCCCTTTCCCTTGTTGTCGACACCCAGCAGATATGTGGTGTTGTCACACAGAAAGTTCGATTTAATACCGGCAGCTTTGACAACCCGCTCCGGCACACGCATTACCTTCGGTACTTTAACGGTCTTTTTCCCCCGCGCTTCTTCCCGTAGCAGCGTCAGAACACCCAGCAGCTCCCCCTCCGTGGAGAGGTTGAGCGCGTAGGACACCCGCTCCGGCCCCCAGCCGGGGGGTGAAATCTCTCCCCGGCGCTCCAGCTCCTCGTAATGGCTGACCAGTGACTGCAATATCATCGGTACACCTCGCAATCAGCCAGATCTATGATCCCATCTTCCATGCGGGCCCTGAAATAGGTGGAGCCGCGCGCCCCGTCGGGTAGGTAGTCTATGTCGTACAGCATCAGGCCCAGCTCCTGCACCTGACCCACATACGCCGAAGGGGGCGCGTCGCCCTCGAGCAGGGACACACGGGCGGGGAATTCGCGGCAACCGAGATAGGGGGTGTGAAAGCACTGCCCCTTGCGCAGCCGCCGCAAAATCATGTTGTAGAACTTTTCCGCCGTATCGGTCTCCCCCGCGCGGTCCGTCAGCGTAAAGTGGGCGTCCACCACATAGTGGACATCCCGGAGCAGGAGTGAGGCCCGCTGGGCTATGCACTGCTTAGTGACAAGGTAGATCGGCTTATCGCTGCCCCGCATCGCGGCTCTCGCGGCACTGCCGGAGAGGACACTTGTCACCTCGTTTCTGCGCACGTTGGTAAATCGGATGGGGCGAATGACATGGATGCGGTCAATCACATATCGGATCGCAGGCTTCCACATCACCGCCTCAAGAATCCCGCGCGCCGCGCTGGGGGTCATGCAGTCGTAGGACACCCGCTCCACATTCAGTTCAGGCCGGGAAAACAGGGCAAAGTCCCCCTTGATCTCGATTGAAAATCCATATGACAACGCAATTCCTCCTTACTTATAGAATGATGGCGTTTCCGCCGCCGGGCTTTACGTTCAGCCCTGTGATCTCACTGTATTGGCTCAGATCGGCCAGCACGGAGAGCTCCTCGTCCAGCACCTCGAGCGCGCCCAATTCCAGCAGCGCCCGATACACATCGTCGTAAACACTGACGGTGTAGTCCCCCGCCCGCCGGAAGAGCGCGCGACTGCGTTCCCCCTTTCTCAAGCGGCTTGCAAGCTCCGCCCCCTCCTCCAGGGGAATGAGAATCGGGTGGGTGGCGCTTTCAATGAGCTGAAAGGCGTCGGCGATGTCTGCAAAGGGGAAGCTCCCTCCCTGCTTCGCGCCCGCTTCCAGCGTGCCGACAATCTGCTTTTCATCCAGCGCCTCCCCTTTAAAACGGTATAGATGCTGAAAATACGCCTGAATTGCGTCGGGCGCCCCCAAATCATCATACTTCTGCGCCACCAGATCAAATACCTCGGCGGTCAGCCGCTGGCTGAGCGGCAGGCTGTAGTCCCCCCGCTCGTCGAAGACATAGACCATGCTCTCTTCTTTTGCCCGCTTTCCCTCCCTGTTGCAGCGCCCGGCGGCCTGCACGATGGAATCCAGGCCCGCGCGGGCCCGGTAGACCTGCGGGAAGTCCATGTCCACCCCCGCTTCCACCAGACTGGTGGATATGAGGCGGCAGACCTGCCCCGCTGCAAGCCGCGCGCGCACCGCGCTGAGCATGCGCCGCCTGTGCGCGGGGTAGAGGCTCGTAGACAGGTGGTAATTGCCCTCCCCCGTCAGCCGGTGGTAGAGCGCCTGCGCCTGCTTTCTTGTGTTGACAATGCAGAGCACCTGTTCCTGCGCGCCGAGGCGCTCCGCGAGCGCGTCCTCCGACAGGGGGCCAAGGTACAGGATGCTTGTCCTGCGGAAGAAGTCATATAGCGCCGCGGTGTCCGGACAGATCTCCCGTTTCGGCATGTAGGACGGAAAAAATCCGTCCAGCGCCGGTTGGGTGGCGCTGCACAGCACGGCGGTCGCGCGGTACTGGTGCACAAGCTCCGCAATGGCTCTCGTGCACGGCAATAAGTAAGGGGTGGGCAGCATCTGCGCCTCGTCAAAAATGATGACGCTTTCCGCGATGTTGTGGAGCTTTCTGCACCGCGACGTCTTCGCCGCAAAGAGGGATTCAAAAAACTGCACGTTGGTTGTCACCACCACCGGCATGTCCCAGTTTTCCGCGGCGAGATAGTGGGTTTTCTCGCCGTTTTCCGCATTGTTGTACTCCGCGTTTGCATAGTGCAGCAGGACATTCTCCTCCCCCAGAATACGGGAAAAGACCGCGCCGTTTTGCTCGATAATGCTGGTGTAGGGTATGACATAGATGACGCGCCGTTTGCCGTGCTTCACCGCGTGGGTCAGGGCAAACGCGAGGGACGACAGGGTTTTTCCCCCGCCCGTCGGCACAGTGAGGGAGTAGAGTCCGGGCGCGCCCTCCGCCTGTCGCAGGCACGCGCGCAGAATCTCCGTCCGCTTTTCATTGATCGCCCCTTTGGGCTGCGCCAGCATGGGCTCAAGCCGCTCCATCAGCTTCGCGCGCAGGGCTTCCATGGTCTCCTGCCCGCCCCGCGTGACCTGCCCCGCCGACATAAAGCGTTCTGTATCGAGAAAATCAGCGTCCACCAGACAGGAAAAGAGCATCCGAACCCAGAAGGAGATGGAAAAACCATACTCGTATTGCGGGGCAAATTCCGGCTCTGCGGGCCGAAAGAGCGCAATTTCCTCCCGGAAGGCGGCGTAGTCCGGCAGGGGTGCTTTCTTTAACCTGCCAAACAGCGTCCCGGCGTCTCCCGTGTCATGGCGGCTGCCCCCGTTGGGCAGGCCCCCGTGGTGCCCCAGCACGGGGTAGGCCAGATAGGGCGCGCCGGGAAACATCGCGCTAAGCTCCTGACCCCCGGCGGTTGCGTGGTCGACCTTCGGCCCCTCCCCTCGCATCCTGCGCTGCGCCGCATCCGAGTATTTCCCGAGATCGTGGCACAGCCCAAGCAGGCGGCCAAGCTCCTCCGCCCCAAAGGCGCGGGCAAATGCGCCCGTCAATGCAGATACGGCCCTCAGATGCTCTTCCAGCGGCTGAAGTCTTCCGTCCTCACTGCGATGACCAAGATACACATAATTCCCCCTTTTTGTCAGGTTTATCGTATCATAACATAATTTCTCCAATTTGTGTGGATAAATTTGCGAAATCCGACACTTTTTTATCTCATGGCGTTCTCTTTTTTAGAAGAACAGCCAAAGTGGTTGCGCATCAATCAGCGGTGCCGTCGGGCCAGTCGGCCCTGTGGGCCCGGTGGAACCCTGCGGTCCCGGAATTGGGCAGGGGCAGCACTGCGGCTCGCAAAAATGATTGCGCATAGGAAACACCTTAAACCTTTCTAAAAGACACCGAGGCAGATGGCGCATCGTTTTGGCACCATACCCCGGGATACAGTGATTGAATCTGAATCTGCTGTGACATAGTATTCTATGACAAACCGGCACGGGGCGTCCTGTCAGTCCTGGGGCGGACTTTTTCCCTTTCCTTTTGTCCCTGCTTGCGCTATAATGTTATAATGTATTGGTGTATTTGCTGTTGGCCTCTGCTTCTTATGCTGGGGGTTCCCCGTGCCATTGAGATGGCTTGCCCAATTTTTCCGCCTGCTCAGCGGGGTGCAGGTGGAAAATATGGATCAGCAAACAAAGCGCAAGGGGAACCCCCACCCTAAGCAGCACAGACCATCAAATCTTTATTGATCCGCAAGGAGAGAGACACCTTCCATGAGCATGACAAAAATCGAATCCACAGACGGTGGCTCCCCTGCACAGCGCGCCGGTATCCGGGTGGGAGAGACGCTGACGCACGTCAACGGGCACCCCATTGTCGACGTGCTCGACTACAAATACTACACCTACGACCCGCGGCTGGAGCTCACCCTCGCCGATGAGAGCGGGCGGGCGCGCAAGGTGAAGGTCAAAAAGCAGGCGGGGCAGGATTTGGGGCTGAATTTTGAGACCTATTTAATGGACAAGCCCCGCCCCTGCGCGAACCGGTGCCTGTTCTGCTTTGTCGACCAGCTGCCGCCGGGACTGCGGGAGAGCCTCTACTTTAAGGACGACGATGCGCGCCTCTCCTTCCTGATGGGGAACTATATCACGCTCACAAACCTCTCCGCGCGGGAGCTGCAGCGGATCATCGACCTGCGCATCTCCCCGATCAACATATCGGTTCACGCGACCAATCCGGAGCTGCGTGCTAAGCTGCTCGGGCACCCGCGCGGCGGCGAGGGGCTCGCGCACATGCGCAGGTTTGCAGAAGCGGGGATCACCATGCACTGCCAGATCGTCGCCTGCCCCGGCCTCAACGACGGCGCGGAGCTGCAGCGCTCCATGGCCGAGCTGGCGGCCCTCTCCCCCGCGGTTGGCAGTGTTTCGGTCGTCCCGGTGGGGCTGACCGGACACCGGGAAAACCTCTACCCGTTGCAGATTTACCAAAAGGCGCAGGCGGGCGCGGTCATTGACATGGTGGAGTCATACGGCGCGGCCTGTATGGAACGGCACGGCACCACCCTCTTCTGGTGCTCGGACGAATTTTACCTGCGCGCCGCGCGCCCCATCCCGGCGGATGAATACTACGAGGACTACACCCAGCTCGAAAACGGCGTGGGTATGCTCCGTCTGCTCAAAACGGAATTTGTCGCCGCCCTCCGCACGCTGGACGATGTGTCCGGCGGCACCCCGTTTTCCATCGCCTGCGGGGTGGACGCCGCGCCGTGGATGCAGGAACTCGTTGACAGGGCAGCGGAAACATGCGATACTAAAGGAATCGTATACCCCATTATAAATCACTTTTTTGGGGAGAGTATTACAGTGTCCGGCCTCATCACGGGGCAGGATCTGATCGCCCAGCTCGCGGGGCAGCCGCTCGGCAGCCGCCTGCTCATTCCGGTCAATATGCTGCGCCACGGGCAGGACGTCTTTTTGGACGACGTGACGCTCGCGCAGGTGCGCGACGCCCTCGGCGTGCCGGTGCTGCCGGTGCCGCAGGACGGGTACGCGCTCTGCTGCGCGATGTTAGAGATAGAGGAACCATCCGTTTGATACGGAGTAAGAAGGGAGCGTACAACATGGAAAAGCCGCTGGTCGCCATCGTGGGCCGCCCGAACGTGGGTAAATCCATGCTGTTTAATAAGCTGGTCGGGCAGCGCCTGTCCATCGTGGAGGACACCCCCGGCGTGACGCGCGACAGGCTCTATGCCGAGTGCGAGTGGCGCAGCCGGGTATTTGACCTTGTGGATACGGGCGGCATTGAGCCCGCCGCCGACACGGAAATTCTGGCGTTCATGCGCCAGCAGGCGGAGATTGCCATCGACCACGCTACCGTCATTGTTTTTCTATGCGATATCAAAACCGGCGTCACCGCGTCCGACCAGGAGGTCGCCAATATGCTTCTGCGGTCGAAAAAGCCGGTGATCCTTGCGGTCAATAAGATGGATCAGGTGGGGATGACGAACCCCGATATCTATGAGTTTTATAACCTCGGTTTGGGCGACCCCGTCGCCGTCTCCGCCGTCCACGGGCACGGCACGGACGACCTGCTCGACGCGTGCTTCACCTACTTCCCGCCCGCCGATGGCGCGCAGGAGGAGGAGGACGTCATTCAGGTCGCCGTCATCGGCAAGCCGAACGTGGGGAAATCGTCTCTCATCAACCGCATTCTGGGTGAGGAGCGCGTCATTGTCAGCGACGTGGCGGGGACGACGCGCGACGCGGTGGACAGCTACTTTGAAAACGAGCAGGGAAAATACTGCTTCATTGACACCGCCGGAATGCGCAAAAAATCCAAGGTGGACGACCGAATCGAGAAATTCTCCGTCCTGCGCGCCACCATGGCCATTGAGCGGTGCGACGTGTGCCTGATTATGATCGACGCGAACGAGGGCGTGACGGAGCAGGACACCAAGGTTGCGGGGCTCGCGCACGAGGCGGGCAAGGCCTGCACCATCGTGGTCAACAAGTGGGACAGCATCGAAAAAGACGACAAGACGATGGACAACATGCGCAAGGACATCCGCCGCGATTTAAGCTACATGACCTACGCGCCCATCGTCTTTATTTCGGCCCTCACCGGGCAGCGGGTCGGGCGTTTGTTTGAACTGATCAACTATGTCAACGACCAGGCGTCCATGCGCATCACCACCGGCATGCTCAACACGGTGCTCGCCGACGCGACTGCGCGCGTGCAGCCGCCGACCGACAGGGGCCGCCGCCTGAACATCTACTATATGACGCAGGTCGGCATCAAGCCGCCGCATTTTGTGATCTTCTGCAACGACGCGCGGCTGTTCCACTTTTCCTACCAGCGTTATCTGGAAAATCAAATCCGCGCGACCTTTGGCCTGGAGGGCACACCCGTGCGCCTCACCATCCGCCAGAAGGGCGACAAGGAGGATTGAGCGTGCTACTTGGAATGATATCGGAGACGGCGGAGACCCCTGACGGATGGCTGCTTGTGCTGGCGTTTGCCATCTGCGCGGTGATCTCCTACTTTTTGGGCTGCATGAACGGGGCGGTAATCATCTCAAAATATATCCTGCGCAACGACGTGCGGGGGCACGGCAGCGGGAACGCGGGGCTCACGAATTTCTACCGCACCTTCGGCGGGCCGCTGACCATCGGCGTCATTCTCACCGATGTACTCAAGGCGGTGGCCGCCGTGCTGCTCGGGCTGCTCATTTTCGGGCAGTTCGGCGTCGGCATCGGCGTACTCGGCAAATACTGGTGCGGCATGTTCTGTCTGATCGGGCACATCTTCCCCTGCATGTTCTCCTTCAAGGGCGGCAAGGGCATCCTGTCCGGCGGCACCGTCGCCCTCATGATGGATTGGCGCGTCGCGCTGGTGGTGTGGGGCGGCTTTCTCATCCTCACACTGGTGACGCGCTGGGTCTCCCTCGGCTCCATCTGGGCGGCGGTCTCCTTTCCGTTTGCCACCGCCTTTGTCTTCCAGAGCGTTTCCATTACCATTCTCGCCGCCATCACCGGCGGGCTGGTGGCGTGGAAGCACCACGCCAATGTAAAGCGTCTGTTAGCGGGAGAGGAACCCAAGCTCTCCTTCAGACGAAAGCAGAACAAGGGAGGGTCCTCATCATGAACATTGCGGTGATCGGGAGCGGCGCGTGGGGTACGGCGCTATCCCTTGTCCTGCTGGAAAACGGACACAACGTGACGCTCTGGTCCTTTGACGCGGCACAGAGCGCCCACATGCAACAGACGCGGGAAAACCCGATGCTCCAAGGCGTTGCTCTGCCGCCGTCCCTCGTGTTGACGGGCGACCTCGCCTGTGTGCGCGGCTGCGATATCGTCATCACCGCCACCCCCTCTTACGCCGTGCGGGAAACCGCCGCGCGGCTCGCCCCGCTGCTGGGTGACGGCACCGTGCTCGTCTCCGTCTCCAAGGGGATTGAGCAGGGCACGTCCTATACGCTGACGCAGGTCATTGACGAGGAACTCGGCGGGCGCTTCCCGCTCGCGGCGCTCTCCGGCCCGTCCCACGCGGAGGAGGTCGGGCGCGGGGTGCCGACGGTGGTGGTCTGCGCGTCCAAGCGCAGGCAGGCCGCGGAGCTGGTGCAAAGCGCCTTCATGAACCCCCGGTTTCGCACCTACGCCACGTCCGATGTGGTCGGTGTGGAGCTGGGCGGAGCGCTCAAAAACGTCATCGCGCTGTGCGCGGGGGTGTGCGACGGGCTGCAAACCGGAGATAATACAAAGGCCGCGCTCATGACGCGCGGCCTGACCGAAATTGCCCGCCTCGGCGTGGCGATGGGCGGGCGGCAGGAGACCTTCGCGGGTCTCTCCGGCGTGGGCGACCTCATTGTCACCTGCACCTCCATGCACTCGCGCAACCGCCGCGCCGGTATTCTGATCGGGCAGGGCGTCCCGGTCGCCGACGCCATCGCGCAGATCGGCGCGGTGGTAGAGGGCTACTACGCCACCGCCGCCGCGTGGGGGCTGGCGCAGAAACACAACATTGAAATGCCGATTGTCGAGGCGGCATACGGCGTATTTTACGAGGGGAAGAACCCCCACAGCGCAATCGACCGGCTCATGTGCCGGGACAGTAAGTACGAGCTGGAAAACAGCTGGATTGGATAAAGGGAGAAGTGCTTGATGGGTGACAAGGTAAAGGCGGTTGTCCTCGCGGCGGGGAAAGGTACCCGCCTGCGGACGGAAGGCATTGACCTGCCGAAGGTCATGCGGGAGGCGGCGGGCCGCCCGCTGCTCGATTACGTGCTGAAGGCGCTGGACTTTTTAGAGGCCAAAGATATCGTGCTCGTCGCGGGCTACCGGCGGGAGGCCGTGCTTTCGGCGTACCCCGCCTATCCCTTTGCCGTGCAGGAACCGCAGCTCGGTACCGGCCACGCCGCGCAGTGCGCCAGGGAAGCGCTCGCGGGTTTTGACGGAAGCATTCTCATCTGCTATGGCGACATGCCCCTCATGCGGCGGGAGACGTTCACGTCCCTGCTCGCGCTGCACGCGCGGGAGGGGAACGACTGCACCCTCCTCTCCGCCGTCTCGGACGAGGCGCTGCCTTACGGGCGCGTGGTGCGCGACGGGGCCGGGGCATTTTCCCGCATCGTGGAGGACAAGGACTGCACGCCGGAGGAAAAGAAAATCCGGGAGCTGAATGTCGGTGTCTACGTGTTCGAATCGGCGGCGCTCTGGCGGGCGCTCGAGCAGCTGCGCCCGAACAACGCCCAGGGAGAGTATTATCTGACCGACGCCCCTTCCTACATACTGGAACGCGGCGGCAAGGTCGGCGCGTGTCCCGCCTGCACGCCGGAGGAGATGCTCGGCGTCAATACCATCGAGCAGCTGCAACAGGTGGAGGCGCTTGTCCGCGCGCGCGGGCGCGCTTAGAGGAAAGGCGGTTCCCGATGGCGATACCGACCATCCCCGCAAAAACCATCCTCTCCGCCTATCAGGAGCACGGCTGGCTGGGGATGAACTACAATATCAACCTCTACCGCGGCTGCTGCCACGGCTGCATCTACTGCGACAGCCGCAGCGACTGCTACGGCACAGAGGATTTCGACACCGTGCGCGTCAAGGCGGACGCGCTTGCCATTCTGGAACAGGAACTGCGCGCGCGGCGGCGGACGGGCACCGTCATGCTCGGCGCGATGAGCGACCCGTATAACCCTCACGAAAAGCAGCTGGAGGTGACGCGCGGCGCGCTCAAGCTGTTCGCGCGGTATGGGTACGGCGTGAGCCTTGTCACCAAGTCCGCCCTGGTGACGCGGGATATCGACGTTTTGCGGGACATAGCCGAACACGCGCCCGCGGCGGTCAGCCTGACCATCACCGCGGCGGAGGACGACCTCTGCCGCAAGATTGAGCCGCACGTCAATCCGTCCAGCGCCCGCTTTGCAGCGCTCGCGGCGCTCTCGTCGGCGGGGATTCGCGCGGGGGTAACCCTGATGCCGTTGCTTCCGTTCATCAGCGACAGCGAGGAGAACATGCTTGCCATCGTAAACCGCGCCCATGCCTGCGGTGCACAGTGGATTCACGCATACGGCGGCTTTGGCGTCACCCTGCGCCAGAACCAGCGGGCCTATTTTCTCACGCAGGCGGAGCGCCTCTTCCCCGGTGTGCGGCGGCGGTATGAGGAGACCTACGGCTACCGCTACCAGTGCGGGATTCCCGATCAAGCGCGCATCTGGAAGTCTTTTTCCGCGGCGTGTCAGCGGCTGGGTATACCCTATAAAAGCGGCGACGTCGGGCGTTTGATTACAGAGGGCTATGGGGACGGGCAGATGCGCCTGTTTTAGTTTGCCTGTCCTTCTTGTAAAGGGGTTCCCCTTGCATCGAGAAACCGCTTGCGGGGATAGCGAGCATCCGTGGCGGATTGTGCAGGCACAGCGTCAAAGGCTACTGCTTACAATCATGGGGCACTACCTTAGTCGTGGGGCGGCAGCCGGACTATAAACTTTTGCTTGCTGAACCCGAGGGGCTACTTTCGATTTTTTCCGCTACCCTGAAAGCGACAACTGCCCGACCCCCGTACAAAGGGTGCAGGGCGGAGCCCTGCCGCCCGCCGCGCAGGCGGAAAAAACAGGACAAACCCTCTGGGGCGCAAGGGGAACCCCCATCGTAAGAAGTATAAATTTAAAACACGCTCCCCACCGCGACAAACGACCGCGCCAGATCGTCGCGGTAGTGTGGGGAATTGGCGTCAAGGCTCTCGATGACCACCCCTTTCCCCCCCTGCGCGGTGGCGTGGATAAAGCTATCATCGCCGAGATAGAGCGCGACATGACCGGTAAAAAAGATCAAATCGGCGGGCTGTATCTCCTGCTGCGCAATCTCATGCACGGGAAAGCCGCGCTCTATCCGCGCGTCGCGAAAGATGCGCACACCATTTAAAAAATAGGCCATAAAGGTCAGGCCCGAGCAGTCGATGCCCATCGGCGTTTTCCCGCCCCAGCGGTAGGGCGTACCCAGATAGGAGCAGGCGGAGGTAATCACCGCTTCCCGCATTGCATGGGCATCGGCTTTTTCCGCGTCATCACGCGGCGGCGTGAGCTGCGTGCCAAAGGCATGCCCCCGCCGTCCGTCCGGCAGGAGGACGGGGAGAAAGCCGTCCTTGTCCCCCGCCCCGCACACGGCGATCAAACTGCCGCGCACCAGCGTCTCCACGCACGGCGCGCGGATGTCGGGCCTTGTGAGCACGTCGCAAAACGGGGCGGTGACGATATATTTTTTCCGCTCCTCCCAGCGCGCCGTTGCGCCGACGCCGGTCAGGACATGCCGGGCGGAGAGGTAGCCCTCATAGCGGTAGTGGGTCTTGACCTGCAGCCGCCCCCGCTCCGGCTCGCACATAATATCCACCGGCCAGCCGAGCAGGCACTCGTCCGCGCACGGCGCCCCGGCGAACGCCTCCGTCCGGAGCGGACAGACGGGGCTTGTGACAATTGCATTCATAGCGCTTCACCTCAGAAGATACTATGCAGGTCGCTGCACGTCCTATGCAGAGGAGGAAACCGTATGCCCAAAAGTGCGAATCAAAAGCGGAAGCTGATTCTGCTGCAAAACTATCTGTACCGGCAGACCGACGAGGAGCACCCGGCGAACGCCCGCATCCTCATGGAGGAACTCGCTCGCAGCGGAATCACCGTTGAGCGGAAGACCATCTCCTCCGATATACAGACCCTGACGGACGCGGGCATGGATATCCACTGCCGGCGGGGACAGGGCGGCGGCTGGTATGTGGGCGCGCGGCCCTTTGAGCTCGCGGAGCTCAAGCTGCTCGTAGACGCGGTGCAGTCAAGCCGCTTCATCACCCGCCGCAAGAGCGAGGCGCTGATTCAAAAGCTGTCGGCGCTGGTCAGCGTCCCGCAGGAGAAGGCCCTGCGCCGCCAGGTACACGTCAGCGAACGCGTCAAAACGGTCAACGAGCGCGTCTATTATAACATCGACGCGCTGCACGACGCCATTGCGACCAAACGCGGCGTGCATTTCCGCTATTTTGAGTATAACGTCAAAAAAGAGCGCGTCTACCGGCGCGGCGGCACGCGCTACACGGTCACGCCCTGCGCGCTGGTCTGGGACAACGAAAATTACTATCTCGTCGGCTACGACCATGACAAGGGGGACACGCGCACCTACCGCGTGGATAAGATGGAGGCGCTTGGGCCGGATGAGACCATCCCCTATCCGGACACCTGCCGCGACTTCGACCTCACCCAGCACAGCCAGACGCATTTTGGTATGTTCCACGGTGAGGAGGCGCAGATCAGGCTCCGGTGTGAAAACGCGATGGTGGGCGTTATCCTCGACCGCTTCGGGCAGGAGGCCATGCTCATCCCCGACGGCGAGAGGCACTTTACGGTGACCGTACCCGTCGCCGTCAGCCCCCAGTTTTTCGGGTGGCTCTTCGGCCTCGGCCCCGCCGTCACCATCCTCTCCCCAGAACGGGCGCGGCTTGCGTATCAGGCGCAATTACAGGCTGTAGCCCATGCAGCAGAGCAGGTTCATTCGTTTGCATAATATACGGAGCTGGCGCATTTGTGCGCCAGCTCCCAGACTGAAGACAAAGTGGTTGAAATCAAACGATTTCAACCACTTTGTGTCGCAAATATGGTCGGAGTTGAATTATAGGACTTGGAAAAACACTGATGAATAAAGGCTTTAGAGACATTCAAGCGAGAAATATCTATTTAAGAGAACTTAGCAAAAAATGATGGCATAGATTCTGGAGATACTGGGGTAGGATCATTGTTAGGCCCGATCCTTGTGAAATAATTATTGTCAAACATAACCGCGCCCGCGTCACATTCGATTCTTAGTATTATAACTGACCTGTCATGATAGTTTGGCATGCGCATTTTTGCCCCAATTTGCCGCCGATAATGTTCTGGCATAGCTGTATTCTCTAGAGTGTTTTTTATTACATTAAAATAGGCTTCGTAGTTACCATTGTAAAACTCATTAACCTCTCCATCAATACCAGTAATATAAAAAGAGCCTACTTTAATATAATCAGTGTTATATCGGTGGTTTATTTTTTGTGCATCCTCTAAGTTATCAGCAACGCCTATCATAACATAGCCAACAGCATTCTTCCCTGTATTTGCCATTGCAGAAAGTGTTTTATAAATCTTTTTTATCAACTCATCATTGCGTTTGCCTGTAGTAATGTTATATATTCCCTGCTTAAAGTCATATTGACTATTCTCAGTACGTGATTGCTTTAATAAAGTTTCGACTTCCGAAGCGTATGTGTAGAGCATAGGATCGCCATCAGTACGATTAATAAAGCACGAAGAAATGACAGCAGATGTCGCTGTAACGAGTTCGCTTTTTTCTTTGCTCGTCCACCAACCACCACCACCGGCTATGTTAATTGTGCGATTACCAATATTCTCTAGTAAAACATATAATTGATTATAATCAGTAATTTTTTTCTCATTTCTAATTAGCTGATCATACATAGCTAAAAACAAAATTTGAAAATATCTTGGCGCACGATATCTTTGACCACTTATCATTTGACCAATTATGGTTTTAGGTTTATTGTAGAAAGTTTTCTTTATTTCATCTAAAACATATAAAAATTGGTTTTTAAGTTTTTCTGGGTTTATTGCCAAAATAGCATCTTCAATCCGTTTCTCTCGAGCCTCCGAATCAGTACTCTTAAAACCGTAATATTCATCAAGTACGCTAACATTAGAGGGTGGCATAGGGTTTAATACCATCGCAGCCAACATATCTGCTACCTGTTCTTCATCTAATGATTGTCGTAAATCTTCTTTGTTAATTATGTTTTCTTTGACCCAGAATACAGTGTCTGCATTAATGCCTGTATCGCTAATATTTTGATTAATACTAATCTCTTTCATTTGAGACAATAGCAGTGAATCATCATGTGAAACGTCACCACGGATTTCTGTAGATAGCAATCTTACAAGCTGAGCAAATTCACTTGTAGCTCCAGCTTGACGTATTTCTTGGCGGGATAAGTGTTTTCCATTTGAGTTAATTCTGCGAAAAACTTCATCTATTACAACAGGATCATTTTCATCATAAATAGAATATGGCAATTCGTAACTAACTATTTTAACACATATGTCTCTGCCTAATACGGGTTCATGTTGGATTAGGATGCCTTCATCTAATAGTCTTTTTGTTTGTGCTGTTGTTGTCAAATCAAAATAGCATCCATTATCCAAGCAATATTCGTTTTCGATAAATGAATAAATCGCATTGAGTCGTTGCATTCCATCTATTATCTCATTGCGCACAGCATCTTTGTAATTTGTAGTTGAAAACAAGAATAATGGAACTGGATAACCATTTGCTAAGGAATCAATAAATGCCCTTTTTTCAGATAAATCCCACACAAGTTTTCTTTGATATCTTCTATTGACTAAATATAAACTATTGCGATAATCCTCATATGAGCGTTCAACGACTTTCCCGTTAATAATTGGTTGCTTTGCCATAATATGTCACCACTCTTTTTTATTATTTATGTTTAAATAGATTATATCAAACTAAGTTCTATAATTCCATAGCACTTAACGGTAGAATTATAGGACTTGTTAATTGTAAACCTGCATAAATACAAGCAAAAAGAAAGACCACCGACTCAAAATTGGCGATCTTTCTAATGGTCCGAGTGACAGGACTTGAACCTGCGGCCTCTTGACCCCCAGTCAAGCGCGATACCAAACTTCGCCACACCCGGATATTTTATTATGATAGCACATTGGATTATACTTTGCAAGCATGAATTCTCGCCTGCGGGCAGGCCGCCTCAAACGGAGACGGCCTGCCCGGCGCTTAACCCAAGGGGAAGATTTTTTTGCCGAACTCTCCGTTGATGACCTGCCCCATTGCGGAATAGAGGGCGGAGCAACCACAGATGATGCCCACCACACCGCCGACGCGGGTGACTGCGGTAATCCCGGAAAAATCGCCGATGGACAGGAGCAGGAACAGGATGGAAAGCGTCAGGAACACTACCTGTGTCGCGCGGTTGTGCTTGAGCGTGCCGATAAACATCAGGATGGTGAACACAAACCACAACAGCAGGTAAAATCCCATGGACTTGCCATCCGCCGGGGTTGTGCCAAACGGTGCAATCCAGATAAAAATCAGCGACCACCAAAAGGCGCCGTACGCGACGTACGCGGTGCCGCCAAATGTATTGCCGCCGCGCAGCTCGAAAATGCCCGCGATGAGCTGCGCGAAGCCGCCAAGCGCAAAACCCATTGCCACAATGACAACGCTCAGCTCAATGATGCCCGCGTTGTGCAGGTTGAGCAGCACGGTTGTCATGCCGAACCCGATCAGGCCCAGCGGGCCGGGGTTAAATGGCGCTTTATAAGTTGACATAATTTCTCTCCTTCACGTATTTTTTACACACCGATAAAGGTAGCATATTTTGGTCCAAAATGCAACCATTAAAATACGCGCCTAATCCCAGCTTCCCGGCAGATCAGTATGCGCCACCACGGTAATCTCGCCGGTCACCGCGTCAACGGCATAATACGCAGGCTCCCCCGCAGCGTCGGTCTGCATAAAGTAATACGTGCCGTCCGCCGTGCCCAGATAGGCGAGTGTCTCGCCCGCTACCTGCATCGCGGCGGTATTTGCGCTCTCCCAGGTGTCATCTGTCGTCACCGTGGTCGTGCCCCCTCCGGTTGCGCCGCCCTCTGCCGGTGAGACGATGCACGTTTCTTGTGTCGTGTCCTCTGCCTCTGGCGCTTCTTCCTCCACTTCCTGCGTGGCGAGGTATTCCTCCAGCCGCATCTGTGCCTGCACCATGGAATTGACAACCGGCGTGCGCGCCGCGCCCCCGGCACTGGCGACGGAAGCGCTCTCAGCCGCGCTTTCCAGTACGGAGGATTCCTCCGGTGCTTGGGTTTCAACCGGTGCTTGGGACGCTGTGGGTGATTGGGACGCCGCGGGTGCTTGGGTCGTTGCAGGCGCTTGCATTGCCGCCTCCGGCAGTACCGCACCGGTGACGACATCGGCGTCCTCCGCTGTGGACTCCGGCGTATCCTCTGCCGCCTCTGTCTCGGTTGGCGCAGGGGTCGCGCGCGCAAGCGCCGGTGTGCCGCTCATCTGCAGCGGCACCTCCGGTTCCTGCCACGGCTTCCACATCCACACGCCGACCAGCACGAGGGCAAGCGCCGCTACGAGAGAGCCCCAGACGCGAGCGCGCGGCATTTTACGCGGCTTTTCCTGCGCAGTGCTGGCAACCTCCGCCATAATACGCCCCGTCAAATCGGCGGGCGGCTGGGGGGAAAGCGCAGGCATCTGCGCCTCCATCTCCGCTAGCTCACGCGCGAGGGCGCGGCACACCGCACACCCCTCCAGATGGGCGCGTAGCAATACGTCCTCCTCCGGCGTGAGCGCACGATCGAGCTGTGCGGAAATCAGCACTTCATATTCTGTGCACTCGGGCATGTGGATTCACCTCCTGTCCGTCCGATATTCATTCTCATTCCTCTACTTCTGTAGACGAAATCAGGTCGGAAAAGTTCCCTGTGGCCTGCAAATACGCCCGCAGGGCGAGCCGGGCGCGGGCAATGCGCGAGCGCACCGTACCCACGGGCAAGTGCAGCACCTCGGCGATCTCGGCATAGCGCAGGCCCTCAAATTCACGCAGGTACAAAATCCGCCTTGCGTCGGGCGGGAGGGTTTGAAGCCCGTCGGAAATCGCTAGCTGGCGCTCATTTTGCGCCGAAACCTCCTCCGGCGCATACCGGCAGTCCGGCAGGTCGAACATCTGCGCGCCGTCGCCATACCGCTCGGACATGGTGACCACGTTCTTTTTCTGCCGTTTCTCCCTGCGCAAAAAATCAATGCAGGTGTTGGTTGCGAGGCGGTAGAGCCAGGTGTAAAAATCGCTCTCGGCGTGGAATTGCGGGAGAGTCCGCCACGCTTTCAGAAAGGCCTCCTGCGCAAGGTCGGCGGCGTCCTCCGCATTGCCCGACATGCGCAGGGTCAGGGCGTAAATCCGGCGCTGATGCTCCTCCACCAGCAAGGCAAAGGCGTCCTGATCGCCCGCCTTTGCCCGCAGTATTGTCTCCTGCTGCTCCAAATGTCACACCCCGCCTTCCCTTTCCCGCATATTTTTGGAATGCTACCGCAGATCGCGTTTGATCCCGGCGGTGATCCGGTCGATATCCGCGAGCGTCTCTATGCTCGTAATCTGCTCCTTATAATACCCCGCGTAGGGTACCCCTTTGAGGTACGACGCGTAGTGCCGCCGCGCCTCGAGACAGGCGATGTGCTCCCCCTTCTCCTGGGCGCACAGGCGGAACTGCCACACCGCGACGTCGCACCGCGCGGCGAGCGGCGGCAGGGGCGGGATCTCCTCCCCCGCGAGTGCGCACGCCGCCTGCTGGAATATCCACGGGTTACCGAGGCAGCCGCGCCCGATCATCACCATATCCGCGCCGGTGCGCTCCAAAACCCGCACCGCGTCCTGCGCGGTAAAGACATCACCGTTTGCGATGACGGGGATGTTGAGCCCCTCCTTGACCGCTTTGATATAGTCCCAGTTTGCGGTGCCGGAGTACATCTGCTTGCGGGTGCGCGCATGCACGGCGACCGCCGCCGCGCCCGCCGCCTGCATCTCCTGCGCGAATTCCACGCAGTTGATTGAGCCCTTGTCCCAGCCGAGGCGAATTTTCACTGTCACGGGCCGCTTACCCGCGCCCCGGCGCACCCCCTCCAGCACGCGCGCTGCAAGCGCCGGTTCTTTCATGAGCCCCGAACCGTCGCCGTTTTGTGCCACCTTGGGCACCGGACAGCCCATGTTGATGTCGATGATATCCGCGCCCGAAACCTCGGCGGCGATTGCAGCCGCCTCCTCCATGCAGACCGGGTCGCTGCCGAACAGCTGCACCGCCGCCGGATGCTCATCCGCCCCCAGCTTACAGAGCGGGATTGATTTTTTATCCTGATAACAAAGCGCCTTTGCGCTCACCATCTCCGTCACCGTATACCCCGCGCCAAGTTCCCGGCAGACCGTGCGGAAGGCGAGATCGCTGACCCCCGCCATGGGCGCAAGGGCGAGTTTCGTGTCAATCATAACATTGCCGATCTTCAAGTGTCCACCTCACAAGTGATTTCTGCTATTATAACATAATCCGGTTTCGTATTGCAATGCGCCAAAATTCGGCGGCTCATCAGGCAATTTCGTTATAAATTTAACTATTATTGACAGATTTATGCAGCGACGGTATAATAAAAACTATACTGCACAGTATAGTTTGATCCCATTTTAGAAGGAGGTTTATTATGTCTACTTATTATTTTTTGCCCACCCGTAACGTGTTTGGTGACGGGGCTGTCAATGAATCCGGTGCGCTGATGAAAAGCCTGAACGCAAACAAGGTACTCCTTGTCACCGACAAATTTCTAAACTCCTCCGGTATGGCTTCCCGTGTGCAAGAAATTTTTCAGCAGGCCGGTCTGGAGGTACATATCTTTGACGGTGCGGAGCCGAACCCCACCGATAAAAACGTGGTGAGCGGCGTGGCGGCCTACAAGGCAAACGGCTGTGACTCTATCGTCTCGCTCGGCGGCGGCTCCTCCCATGACTGCGCCAAGGGCATCGGCGTCGTCATCAGCAACGGCGGGCAGATTAAGGACTACGAGGGGCTTGACCTCACCCACGCGCCCATGGTGCCTATGATGGCGATCAACACCACCGCGGGTACCGCCTCAGAAATCACCCGCTTCTGCATCATCACCGATACGGCCCGCAAGGTCAAAATGGCTATTATCGACTGGCGAATCACACCGCAAATCGCCGTCAACGACCCCGAGCTCATGGTCGGCATGCCCCCCAGCCTGACCGCCGCCACAGGCATGGACGCGCTGACCCATGCGGTGGAAGCCTATGTCTCCACCGCGGCCAACCCGCTCACCGACTCCGCCGCGCTCAAGGCCATCACCATGATCACGCAATACCTGCCCAAAGCGGTGGCAAACGGCGAGTATATGTTCGCGCGCGACAAGATGGCATATGCGCAGTATCTCGCCGGCATCGCCTTTAACAATGCATCACTCGGCTATGTCCACGCAATGGCGCACCAGCTCGGCGGCTATTATAACCTGCCGCACGGCGTGTGCAACGCAATCCTGCTGCCCTATGTGGAAGCCTTTAACCTAATCGGCAACATGAATCGTTTCCGCGATATCGCCGTGGCGATGGGCGAGAACGTTGCCGGGCTTTCCACCGATGAGGCGGCGCAGAAGGCGATCCGCAGCATGCAGCGGCTTGGGCAGCTTGTGGGCATTCCCGCAAGCCTGAAGGATCTGGGCGTGAAGCCGGAGGACTTCAAAATCATGGCGGAAAACGCCAAGCTGGATGCCTGCCAGCTCACCAACCCGCGCAAAGCGACGCTGGAGCAGGTGATTGAGATTTACCAGAAGGCATACGACGGAAAGAATGCGATCTAACGCTTTATTACTTAACTTATCGGAAGATTGATTCACTTAATAAAGAAAAAGGATGATGGTCATGGGACGTTTGGATAACAAGGTAGCGATTATTACAGGAGCTGCCAGCGGCATGGGCGCTGCACAAGCCCGCTTATTTGCGAAAGAGGGCGCGAAAATTGTTGGGATGGACTTAAACGAGGAAGGGCTTAATCAGCTTATCTCCGATATTAAAGCTGCAGGCGGCGAAGGGATTGCTGTAAAAGCAAATATCGCAGTGGAGGAAGACTGTCAAAAAGCGGTCAAAGCAGCTGTGGAAGCATTTGGTTGCGTGAATATTCTCGTCAATACAGCCGGTGTTGCCGGGCCCTTCTCTTCCAAAGCGCATGAGCATGACGCGGATGCATGGGATAAGCTCCTTGGTATCAATTTAAAAGGTGCTTTCCTTGTTTCAAAGCATGTGATTCCAGAAATGCAAAAAGCCGGTGGCGGATCAATTATTAATATTTCTTCCATCGGCGCCCTCATTGGCGGACAGGGTGGTACCGGTTATTCAGCTGCCAAGGCAGGATTGCGCGGCCTTTCTAAGAGCATTGCCTTTGATTATGCCAAGGATAACATTCGCAGCAATACGATTTTTCCAGGGCAGATTAAAACGCCGCTGTCCGCTTCCTTAGAAGCGCCGGAAGCGGCTGAACTGAAGCAATACTATATCAATAAAATTCCGATGGGAAGGTTTGGCGATCCCGATGATATCGCGTATGCGGCACTTTATTATGCAAGCGATGAATCCAAATATACAACTGGCTCAGAACTGGTTGTGGATGGGGGCGTAATGTCCAACTAACCGTCTTTTGATGTTTTGTTTTCCGGAAAGAAGCGTATCCTGACGCAGCAATTTAAGAATGTATAAACCAACAAAAGGAAACAAGCGCCAAAAGCAGCAGGCCATACGGTTTTCTGTGTGGCGGCAGACAAAGCGGGCATCACTGCATCAAGCAGCGGTGCCCGCTTTATCTGCCGGCTGAGCTGAGCGGTTCTTTGCTTTTGCAACAGCGCAGCGCCTTCTATTCAATTTTAATAAAATATTTATCCTATTTTATTGTTATCTATGATACAATAAGGAAACGGTAATCAGATTGCATGGCGGAACAATAACGATACAAGCCGGGAGGAAACGGAAACATTATGAACAGACATGACGACCAGCATTTTTTACATAGCGTGATCTATTGGGTGATCACTTTAGTTCTGCTTTTCTCTCCGCTGTTCCCGGTCGGCGCGTTTCTGCTGATCCGGAAACTGATTGTCAACCACAGGCGTCCATATGTCGCGCCGCACAGTTGGCAGGCGCAGGCCGGTACGCCGCCGCCCGAGGCAGACGCCACGGTGAAGAAGGGCAAGGGGGCGGCCAAAGGCGCTGAGAAAAAGGCCAAGGGCGCGGCTGCAACCGCACAATTGAAAAGGCCAAATGCAAAGCGCGGCAAAGCCCTCATGATTCTTGGCGGTATCCTTGCTGCAGTGTTCGCCTTTGTCCTTGCCATCGTGCTCGGCCCCGGCCTCATGAGTAGCGGCCTCATTGCGATCATCCAGTTTTCACCCCTGTGGGCGTTTCTGGTCATCGGCCTCGCGATGTTCGGCGTCGGCAACAGTGCGAACAAGCGAGAGAAACGCTTTTCCAAATATCTCGCCCTCATCGGCAGGCACAAGGAGATCCCCGTGGAGCAGCTCGCGTCCGCCATGCCCATCTCGGTGCAAAAGGCGTCGGCCGATCTGGAGGCTATGCTCTCGGAGGGGTATCTCCCCACCGGCTACGTGGACTGGATGCGCGGCGTTCTCGTCTTGAGCGACGAGGGTATGTCTAACCCTCCACCGGAGGAGGAAACACCCAAAAATCAGGACGACGACGACAAAATCCTCAACGAAATCCGTCTCATCAACGACTTAATCGAGGATGCCGCGATGAGTCGGAAGATCGATCGGATCGGGGAAATCAGCAGCAAAATTTTTTCCTATCAGCGCGAGCACCCCGCCAAAAGCGCGCAGCTGCGCACCTTTTTAAGCTACTACCTGCCCGCCACGCTGAAAATTCTGCGCGCCTATGCACAGCTTGAGGCGCAGGGGATTGAAGGCGACAACATTACTGCGGCGAAAACACGTATCGAACAGATGATGGACAAAGTGGTGGAGGGCTTTGAAAAGCAGCTTGATCGCCTCTTTCAGGGCGACGTGCTGGATATTACCGCCGACGTCGAGGTGCTCGAGCGGATGCTCAGCAAGGACGGCCTGTCCGGCGGGGGCGGGATGACATTGGGTGGTTAACCACGCCCCTGCTTCTTATTATATGAATTTCAGGTGCGCGGAAAAGAAAATCATATCTGCCCGGCGATGCGCGGTCAAACTGCCGCCCATCCCCTCCACAATGGATCGGGCGATGGGTAGCCCCAACCCGAACCCCATCGAGGCACGAGAGGCATCCCCCCGGTAGAAGCGGTCAAAGAGCACTGCAAGGTCTTCCGGCAAGGTATCGCTACAGGAATTGGAGACCTCCAGCACCGCCCACTGCCGCCGCTTTTCCAAGCGCACCTGTACCGTGCCGCCCGCCGCGCTGTACTTTATGCTGTTATCCAATAAAATCTGCACTACCTGCCGCAACTGGTCTGGGTCGCCTTTCACGCGCACATCCGGCGTGATGTACTGCCCCAGAGGAATACCCCGCTCAAACAGCACCGCCTCCATGGCGGTAATCACATCCTCCACCAGTGCATCAAACGCAAACACCGTGTCACAGCGCGGCACCGTCTGCTGCCGGAGCATACACAACATATCATTCACGAGGTGGCCCAGCCGCCCCGCCCCCTCTTTGGTCAC
>JAJQEJ010000050.1 GCA_021201735.1 Oscillospiraceae bacterium
CCACCACCCTTTTTACCATCATATCTGCATAGCTATGTTTTGTCAATTTGCTCTAGTGAGTGGGCATTATCTTATGTTTTATCGGCATGAAGGCGATGGTGTTGATGTTGTACGCGTTTTCTACGGAAGACGGGAGTATGTGAGAATTCTATTTGAAGAATTACCGGAGAAAATGTAAAATCGAATACCTATCACGCAAATGTCTAACCGAAAGGGCGGGCATTTTTTGAGAATTATCTGGCGCAAAAATCCGCAGAAATTCGGGTTATATTTTCCTTGCATTTCAAAGTGCGGTACTATATAATTAAAAAATCCGGGTGTAGCGCAGTTGGTAGCGCGCCAGTTTTGGGAACTGGATGCCGCGAGTTCGAGTCTCGCCACTCGGACCATGTCGAATGTTCATAACGACACTGAACATCCGGCACAATAGGAGTAGTGAAAACTGCTCCTATTTTTTTATGCCCTGGCAGTTGCACCAATGGCACCCCTTCCACCAGCCAAAAAGCCGCTGGCTTTTTGGGGTGTCAGTTGTGGACAAAACGTCCACAGGTTCAGCCAGCTTTGCGGGTGATGTACTCCACAGCCACGCCCTGGCGGGTGTCAATGGTGATGCTGTCTGGAATCTCAAAGGCGTCCGGCACATCCAACTCACCCACGAAATTGTAATGAATCTCCAGCCGCTGCTTGCGGTTCTTGCCCCGGCCCTCGGCCTGATGCACTACAATCTTCTCCACAAGCTCATTGACGATGATCGGGGTCAGCTCATAAATGTCGGTGTATTTCCGCACCACATGAAGAAACCGCGCCGCGCTCTGCTTGTGCTTTTCGGCCTTTTCCAGTTCCTTTTGGTAAGCAGCCATCTTCTTGCCCAGCGCAAGCTGCTCCTCGTCAAACCGCTTTGTCACCATCATAAACCGCTCATCGGAGAGCTTGCCTCCGGCGTTGTCCTCATAGGCTTTTGTGAACAATGCCTCGATCTCCCGGCAGCGGGTCTGCATGGTGGCAAGCTCCTTGCCCATGTACCGGCTCTCCCGTTCCGTTTCCTCCAGCGACCGCGCCATGAGCAGCTTGATGAAGCTCTCCTCCTTGCTTTGCAGATACCGGGTCATGCGCCGAAGCTCCAGCAGCATGACCTCCTCCAGCGCATCAGCGCGGATATAATGGGTATCGTTACAGGTGCCACGGTTGCCGCGATAGTTGGAGCAGTTAAAATACTGTAACTCGGTGTTGGGGTGGTTGACATTGAAATGGAGCTTACAGCCGCAGTCCGCGCAGTAGAGCAGGCCGGAGAACATATGCCGCTCAACCTTTTTCGGTTGCCGCCGTTTGGTGCCTGCGCGGATGCGCTGCACCATTTCCCACGTTGCGCGGTCGATGATCGCCTCATGGACACCCTCAAAAATAACCTGATTTTCCTCCGGGTTTTGCCGCCGGGTCTTATCCTTATAGGACTTGGAAAAGGTTTTGAAATTCACCACATCGCCCATATACTCGCGGGAAGTGAGAATATTCTGGATGGTGGTTTTGCACCAGTAGCAGGGATTTTCCTTTGCCGATTTCCGGCCCGGCTTGCGTATGCCTTTGGTTTTCCAGTATTCAGTGGGCTTGAGTATCTCCTCCCGCTGGAGAATCCCGGCGATCTGCTCGTTGCCGCTGCCGTCAATACACAGCTTGTAGATGTACCGCACAACCTGGGCGGCCTCCTCGTCCACGATCCACCGCTTCGGGTTGTCCGGGTCTTTGCGATAGCCGTAGAGCGGCAGGGAGAGGGGATCACCGGCGTTGCCACGCAGCCGCTGAGAACTGCGAATCTTGCGGGAAATATCCCGAGCGTACCACTCGTTCATAATATTTCTGAACGGGGCAAATTCATTTTCTCCCTGGGCGCTGTCCACGCCGTCATTGACGGCGATAAACCGTACCTCGTGCTGCGGGAAGAAATTGTCGGTGTAATATCCCACTTGCAGGTAATCCCGGCCCAGCCTCGACATATCCTTGACCAGTATGGCCTCGATGTACCCGGCCTCCACCGCCGTCACCATGTTCTGAAAATCCGGGCGGTTGAAGTTGGTGCCGGTGAAACCGTCATCCACGAAAAATTTCGTATTGGAAAGGCCGTACTCCGTTGCGTATTTGGCAAGCAGTTTTTTCTGATTCTGGATGCTATTGGAATCCCCTTGCAGCTCGTCATCGCGGGACAGGCGGCAATACAGGGCGGTGATTTTGTTTGACTGGCTTTGCATGTTGTCCTCCTTCCGGCAGTCAAACAAACGTATATCATACTTATATTATACCTCTGTTCGCCGCCATTGTACAGGATGTCATTTGCTGAAAACCTTATAGTGATGGGGTTTTCTGCTGACTGTCATGGAGGATCAGCCGCGTGATTTTGTCCGCGATATGCTCCGCGCCGGGGGCCTCGCGGAAAACGGAATTGACGGTGTATTGTGTTCCCTTGATCTGATATTCGGATGGGCGGTTGTTTTCGTTGTTGTTTTGCATGACAAATCTCCTTTATATGAACAACGGCCAGCACCGCGAAGTGCTGGCCGTTGGGGTGTTGGGAGTTGTGGACAAGATGTCCACAACTAGAGAGCGCTGCACCCTATGCGTTTGATCCATCTTTGAGAGTATAGACGGCAATTATCAAGCGCGGCGCTCCCCGATCTATGGAAACGATGACCGGAGCTTGTCCGGTCTATCGGTTATTGGAGGGGGAACTCCCCTCTAATAACTGTGTCACTTTGAAGCCCAAACCGGATGCGATTATAGAGATTTTTTCAAATATTTTTTCATGCCAAGCAAACCTCTTTTGATCGCGGAGCGGACGGCGCTTTCGTCTACCCCCTCGGCCTTGGCAATCGCCTGACAGCTCATGCCGAGTATATAGTGCGCCTCGATCCTCCGGCCCTGAGCTTCGGACAAGGAGTTGAGCGCCCAGCATAACCGGCAAATGGTCTGTCCATATTCCACAATTTCCTGGGGCGATGGAGCGGAGAAGCAGGCACTGGCCTCGATCCCATTGTCGGCGTCAAGGGTATAGTGTGCCTTGTTTCGATAGATGCGGCGGCGGTGGGCTTTCTCATACCGCTGGTCGGCCAGCAGTTCCTCCGCGATCTCGTCCGAAACTTCGATATATTCATCCTGTGTGTACCACGGGTAAAAGTCTTTGAGATTGATCGTCATTATAATAACCTCCAACATGATTTTTTTGGGGATGCGAAAAATCATGTTGGAGCGGGGCGGGGAACGACAGCCGGGTTGACTGGAGGGCTTGTCCCATAAACAGGACTGTTTTGGTAGATTTAACCTGCGTGTTTGGGTGCAACAGGTTTCACCTAATAAACCGCAAAAGCTCCATGATAGGCAGGGGCTTTTTTTGAGCGGCTACCTCCCGTTAGAACGTATATATGCTCTCCTTGTCATTTTTGCTGTCGGACATCGTGAACATACCTCTGCTTATATTGGCGTTTGACATATGACATGAGTTGCATATCTAGGTGAAAAGAATACTCATTATATTTCCTTTCCCTTTTCGGTAAACTAGGGGTAGAGGTGATACTCTATGCACGATAACGTGACGGAGATGGGTGGAATCATCCGGGCCGCTCGTGAAGCAAAGGGAATGACGCAGGCGGCGCTGTCCAAAGCTACGGGGATTGCCGTCCGCACCATCATCGACATTGAAAAAAACAAGCGGCATCCGACTTATGAAGTTTTTTATAAAATCATCCGCGCCCTTGACCTGTCGGCGGATCATATTTTCTGGCCGGAGAAAATTTCGCAAACACCGGAACAAGCGCAGTTAATCCGCGCAGTTCGATCCTGCTCCGATCAGGAGCAGGCGGTGTTTATGGAGCTTGCCTGGGCATACATCCGGGCGGTAACAAGAGAAAAAGGCGCAACAAAAAAAGCGGACGATTCCTAAACCGTCCGCTTTTCGTTTGCCTGCTACCGTGAGTTGTGGACAAAATGTCCACAACTCACGGGATAGCATACAGAAATACCTGCCGCAATACGGTTTTTTTCTTTTCCGCTTAAGCGGCTGGTTGCTTGAGCTTTCCAATATTAAAAATCATGTATTCCGATTATGCGGCCTTTGGTGCTTTTATACTCTCAGCCCTTTTACGCAAAGAGCGGAACTCTTTATTAACCATCAAAATTGTCCATATAACAATGATCGCATCAATGGCGAATGAACCGTAGTACACACCGGCAACTCCGAAAATGCGCGGGACGATCAACATGACCGGCACATAAAAGACGAATTGCCGCGCCATACCGATAATTGTGGCCGGCTTGCCTTTGTCAACGGCAGGGAAAAAGGTCATAGCCATGTAGATAAAGGACATTAACGGCAGTATCGCCATAAACACACGGAAAAAAGTAATCTGTGTGGCGGTAATAACCTGTTCCGTAATCATCAGCCCCAAAACGGATTGTGGGGCGATAAGGGTAATCAACCAAAGTGGGATCGTTAAGATCAATGCGGCAACAGAAAATACTTTATAGGATTGGATTGCTCTCTCATATTGATTGGCCCCGTAGTTGATGCCAATTGCAGGCGCGACCGCCCTCATTAAACCAAATATCGGTGTAATCAAGAATTGGTAGAGCCGGTAGACAACGCCGTAAAAAGCTACATCAGCAGTAGTGCCAAAACGCGCCAACGCATTAAACACCACCAAAGACTGAACAAGATTCATAATCAGCATCAAGGCAGAAGCAAGCCCCAATCTGGAGATATTGACGATCATTGCCTTATCTTTTCGGAAGGATAAAACCTTTGCTTCAAAGGTTGCCTTGCCCCTTGCGAAGTACGTCCATCCCAAAATGGAGTACACAAACATGCCGATGTTAGTTCCCCATGCAGCCCCTTCCACTCCCATGCCCAATTGAACGATAAAGATATAATTCGCCAGAATATTGATGCCTAAACCCAATCCCATCATCCATGCAGCGGTTTTCATTTTTCCCTCGGCACGAATGATCATATTGGCCGCAAGGCCATAAATCCAAAACACGGAGCCAAAAACTGTTACTCTAAAATAGGCATTGCCCTGCACAAGCACTTCCCCTGTGCCACCCATAACGGAGATTAATTGTTTCGATAGGAGCAACCCGAATATCATAAAGGCAACTGTGGAAACAATGGTCATCATATTCACATTTCCCATTGCTTTTCTTTGGGTGTTCCGATCATTCGCGCCCAGCGCGATGCTCAATGCGGAGCCTGCGCCGACACCGATCAGGGAGCCAAACGCCGTGCTAATCTGCGAGAGCGGATATGCCATCGACACACCGGCCATAGCCGCATCGCCAATATATCTGCCGACAAAAAAGGCATCCATCAAAGAATTTAGTCCATAAAACACCATTGCGATCACAGCAGGCCAGGACAATTGAAACATTACCTTCCACATATTTTCATTGAGAATGAAATGCTTTTGCCGTTCTTTTGCGTCAAGCGATATTGTGCTCATTGTCTTATTACCCCATTTCTTAAATTAATTCCCATGTGAATAACTTGGGACTATTCGGATTACAGCCAATGCAACCGGCACAGTCTTTATTGCAGTTTCCCTGTTGCATACAGATTCGTTTCACGATACCCTGCCGCTCTAAGTTTTCCAATGCCGCGCCGATCATGGCGGTATCCGTCCCCAGCTCTGCGGCAAGGTCATCGAACGATAATGCGTCTTGATTATTCTCAATCAGCTTTAGCAATTTTGCTATCATAATGTTCTCCTAAAAAATCAAAAGCCCTACGCGGTATGCAATCGCGGCCATAAGCAACGCAACCCCTATATAATAGGCCAATATCCGCACCGTCCATTTGATGGAATGGCTTTCCTGTGCTGTCGCTGCCAGCGTCATAATACAGGGGATATTGAACCAAAACGCAAACAGGAACGCAAGGGCCTCCGCTTTGGAAATTGCGCCGACAATTGTGCCGCTAAGTGCCGCTGAATCAACGGATGCTTGACCCGATATGAAATTCCATACCCCGCCATCCATGTTGAACTCCAGCACGGAGGACAACACACCGAGCGAAGCCTCCTTGCCGATCCCGGAGGCGACAAAGGCCATAAATGTCTGCCAACGCAATCCGAACCACATTGTCACCGGCTCAATGAACATACCGATTCTGTAAATGATGCTGTGTGAAATATCCCCGTCCGCCGAATAGGACAACGCCCAAAAAACGATAAACACCAGCAATATCATTTTCAGTGCGCGGAAAAGCACATCGCCAACGCGATCCGCAACAAAGCGAAACAGGTTTTTGTACTTCGGTTTATGGTATGGGGGCAGCTCCATGATCAGGCCGGTGCGGGTTTCTTCATCGACCAATTTTCTGCCGAATACTTTGGCAGTAATCATCATGTGCAAAAACGCCGTCAAAAACAGGGCGATCACAACCAAAACGGCACCGCTGCCGAAAAATGTAGTGCTGATCAAACCGACAACGCCCCATGAAGCGGCGCACGGCACAACCCATGCAAGCGCCATTGTAAGTACACGCTGGCCCCAGGAATCAATTACCCGCGTTCCAGATACCCCGCCTATATTGCACCCAAAGCTGACCAGAAACGGCATCATCGCTTTCCCTTGCAGCCCGAGCTTTGACATGGTGCTGTCGAAAACATATGAAATCCTCGCCATGTAGCCGATTTCCTCGATGAATCCAAATACAAGGCTGATCCCCAGCACAAAACTGGTCATGGATAAGGCAAAATAAATCGCTGTCAATATCCCGTCACATATGAGGGAAATCAACATGTTGGGAGCACCGATTGAGGTTAAAGCAGGCTCTATGATCGGCGTGAATAGAGCGGGGATATTGCTGAACAGCATCATGAACGGGGCTGCGATTACCAGCGCAGATACCAACCCCAACAGCACGATTCCAATTGCAATTGGCTTGCCCCACCTTTTGCTGGTTGCGCAGCGGTCAAATTTGGTCATGGTTTGCCCACTGTCCCGATTGCTTTGAACGCAGCCTTGCAGCAAATTCCCAATCCACTCAAACTTGCTCTCGGCGGTAAGCAAATTGCCCTGTTTGCTATCTGCGGCTATTGCCTGCAATTCAGCTTTTTGGGCGGCTGTTATGTGTTCGCTGGCGATCTCCAATGCAGGCAGATCATTTTCCACTATCTTTGCCGCCAACCATGCCGCAGAATATTTTCCGATCCCATTGTCAGGTAGAGTGTTCAAAGCATGGATATAGCTGTCACCGACCACATCGCAATAAATCTTCTGCAATGCTTTTTCGTCAATATGGCTAATGTAGGTTTTTTCCGTAGCCAATGTTTCAAATAGAGAATCGTATTTTTTGCGTTCCGCAGCGACAAAGGGCAGAACGGGAACCCCCAGCTTGTTTTGCAAAGCATCATAGTCTATTGTTTTGCCCCGATCCGCAGCTATGTCCATCATGTTCAGCAGCAGGATCGCCGGAGTTTTCATGCCCACATAATCCGCAACCATATACAAGCTACGTTCCAATTGGGACGCATCCACAAGAATACACACCAAATCGGCTTTCCCGCTGGCGATATATTCGCGGGTAATGATCTCCTCCTCAGAGTTGGCAGACAAGCTGTAGCTGCCGGGCAAATCAACAACGCTAAATTTAATATCGTTGCTTGTAAAATACCCCTCCTTTTGTTCGACCGTTTTTCCCGGCCAGTTACCAACATGCTGCCTGGAGCCGGTGAGGGCATTAAACAGCGTTGTCTTTCCTGAGTTGGGTTGACCTAGCAAGGCAATTGTTTTGCTATCCACTATCCCTCAACCTCCAATGAAATATGTTCACATTCCCTGCTCCCCAGAGCAATCATCGTGTCCCGCGAAAACAACAGGACTGGCCGCTTTCGTTCGTTGCATATCATTTCTACCGAGCATCCAATTGTCAGGCCGATTGAAGTGATCCGGCCAATAAATCGGTTATCCCCCTCAATGGAAACGATACGTCCTTTCTGTCCAGCTTGAATTGCATTGAGCTGTGTCATAACATTCCTCCTAATCGTTTTATATGTTAGCTTAAGTGAACATTCGGGGTAAAGTGTTCTCTTATCCCGAAAACCAAACGAAGTTTTAGGGGGATGCCCTAAAACTTCGATGAATACTTATTTAGTTTTGAACTTATAGTCCCAACACACATTTTAATCCGCCGTTAAAGAAAATGGAAAGGACTTGTGAACGCCGGATCGCTTCATCCTCTGGATAGTCATGTATAATTAGCTCAAACATAGATGAGAAGAAGCCGCTGGTTATCAAATGTAAATCTTGTTCATCTACATTGCGTACAGGTAAGTTGTGATTTTTTAGATGCCTCCAAATTGCCATTGTGGACTGCACATCTTTCTCGACCATCGTATGTTGGAAACCACTATATTTAGTATCAGCAGAACAGGTCAACAATAACTTAAACGCATCAAAATACTTGTAGATGAAACGGATTCTTGATTCTGTTTGCTCGTCTGAAAATCCCCAAAAGGCATCTACTTCGTTTCGCTCCAATAATTCATATGCGCCCTTTAAGTCCTGTTCACAAATCAAATCATACTCCTGCAAAACAGGCTCAACAAAATAACTAAACAATGCTTCTTTGTCCTTAAAGTGCTTATATATGGCGGAGGGTACGATGCCGACCTGTTTGGCTATCTTGCGGATGGATGCTTTTTCATATCCGCATGTCAGAAATTCATCCCTTGCAACTTTAACAATAAGAGCGAATGTTTCCGATTTATCTTTTGCCATTATCCGTCCCCACTTATCAATACTTTTTTCCGTTCGGTAGGTATTGAGTAAAGTTGGTGAACACCGTTCTGGTGAACACTGTTCTAGCTTATCACAAAAGCAATTGGTTGTCAACGAGCCTACGTTATTTACTTTTCCCGCAAGCAGGGCTGGCGTATATACACCAGCGATTTTCCGGGCCGTCCGGCCTCGGAAAATCTGCTTGTTGGGGTTCCCCCAAACCCGTTGGAGTTGTGGACAAAATGTCCACAACTCCGGCGCGGTGCGCCGATTGATGGCGGCAATGTCGCTATCGCTCCATTTCCTTGTTTTTCGTGGGATCGGTGATGCCCAGCAGGTGATCAATGTTCCCCTTGACCGCCACGATCTCCCGCATCTCTTTCTGCGCCTGCCGGTACTGTGTATAAGCGGATTTTTTCTCAGCGGTCAGCCGCCCATACTCCGCTTTTAACGCATCCATTTTGGGCAGCTTGCCGCCGTCCAACAAGCGCCGGAACGCGGCCTGGGCCGAGCGGTGGAGGGCGATCTCCTCCTCATGCTCCGCAAGATATTTGTTGCTGTACTTTGCCGCCTTGTACCCATCGAACACGGGCCGAGTTTTCGCGTAGTCTACCATCGCGGCCTTTAGCTCGGTGTTGACATGCAGCGCGGCCTCGGTGGTCTGTATCTGCCCGGCCAGATCGTGGAAACGGTCAACGGCACCCGCTGCCTGCTGCTCCAACTGGCTGTACTCCAGTAGGTCATGCTCCTGCAAATATTGAAGCGCAGCCGCCATTTGTTTCAGATTGAACACTTTGGCCCACCGTTCATAGGCCGGACCTTTTCCGGCCTTCATACGCTCCTGTATGTCGATGATCAGATTGACGCCGCCACCGGCAGGAGATGCGGCCCGACCCCGGCCAGCCGGGAGCGGAGCGCGGCCCTCAATGATCGCCAGTATATCCTCCGGCCCGTAGCCCTCGCCCAGCGTGGACGAGCGCAGGCGGGTGTAATTCGTTTGCCCCTCGGTGCGGAAACTGATCACACCGCTGCGCCCGTGTTTCACCTCCCAGCCCGCTGCCTCCATCATGCCCAGGAACGCATCAAAGCTCTCCGGCTGCTGGGCAAGGCACAGGTCGATCTGCGCCTTTAACCGCTCCTTGTAGGACGGCTCCCCGCCGCCAGCATCCTCCAGCCACTGCCCATAGTGTTTGAATTTCCCCTTGCTGTGCCGTTTGGGATTCTGGATGACAGACAGCCCATGCTCCAGACAGATACGGTCGGACAGCCGCCGCACCGCCCGGGCCGATCCGAGAAAGTCCCGGAACTTGCGGGTGCAGTCCAGCGCCGTTGAGTTGTAATAGATATGCACATGGGGATGGGGCCGGTCGATGTGGGACACCACAAAAAAAGCATGATTCCCCTTTGTCCAGCGCATCCCGAACTCGTAGCCGATTTTCAGCGCGGTTTCCGCATCCACCTCGCCGGGGGCAAAGGACTGGCGAATCTGATAGCACAGCACATCCTCGTCCCGCTTCTGCGTCCGGCCCGTGATGGCCCTGTACTGCGCTTTGGAGAGCAGGAACTCCGCGTCAGCGGTGGCTGGGTCGCATTGGTAGGCAGCGATCAGATCGCCGCCCAGCGTCTTGTCGGGGTTGCGCCCGTAGTCAAAACGGTCTTTCATGGACGCGGCAATCGTTTCACCCCGGCTGATGTGGTGGGTCTTGAAATAGGTTGTCGCCACGGGCGGCTCCTCCTTTCCGGCCAGTTGTTCACCTTGCGGAGTTGTGGACAAAATCGACCTGTTGACAAACCCCCTCATTTTTTTCGAGAATGGATTTGCGAGGAATCGTTTTTACAAAACCTCATTTTGGAAAATTCTATGGGCTACAAACGCTCCATTTTTTGAAGTTTTATCGGAAAACTCCTCAAATCTGGAGCGCGTTTTCAAAGTGGGTACTTTGTCAACAGCTCGAAAATGTCCACAACTCCGCAAGGCGGGGGAGCGAACGCCGCTCCCCACAACCTTAAAGCTCCACCACCGCCGCAAGCTGTTTCAGCAGCGCGGAGAGCGGCTCCCACAGCGCGGCATAATCTTTTTGCAGGCTTTTGATCTCATGCTCATAGATGCCGTAGCTGTTCGCATGGACAGCCACTTGATTCAAATTATTGGAACACCGGCGCTGCAAGGACACAAGCTCCGCCACGGGGGAAAGGTCAACGTGCAGGACATAACCATTCAGTGACATTTTGCGGATGTACGCGCTGCGGTTGCGCACCCCGGCCTCGGCCATGCGCTCCCCGATCAGGGCAAGCTCCTCCGGGGTAAACCAGATGAGCAGCGGCGCATCGCGTTTGCGCCCCTCGCTCACCGATCCTCCCGATCCCGGCCCCGCCGTCTGGAGGGCGGCGGGATCACCCGATCTTTGGGCGCGTCCTCCTCATGGGCCGGGGGAACGGGCAGCGGCGCGTTATTCGGGATGCCATCCAGCATATTACAGTTCTGCTCGGTGGACAGCTCGGCGGTCTGCAAATAATTGTCCTTGTCGCTCATACAGGAATGCTCCTACCTATCATCTTTTTCCGGTTTTTTTTCGCTTTTATCCGGCACAAGCCGGGCGGCGTTCTCCTTTGCCGCCTGCTCCGCGCCCTCGGCAAGCTGGGCTGCGATGGGCTTTTTTTGCGCGGCGCGAGCCTGCTTGCCCTGCACCCTGCGGAACGCAAGATTGACCAGCCACTGCGCGGAGGATGCCTTCACCCGGAAATCGTTGTGGCCGGGCCGCTGCTCGGTGGTGCGCCGCGCCTCGGGCATGTTCCCCGCCTGCTCCCAGCGGCCCACCGCCTGCACCCTTGCATGAAGCTGGCGGGGCGGCACACGGAGCAGATCGGGGTTGTTGATGGCGGGCCGCAGTTCATAATTCTGCGCCTGCTTCTCGGCCAGCGGCGCGGAATAGGTGAGGCAACCCCACGCAACAAACGCGCCGTCCTCCACGGGAACGCGGGCATCGTAGTTCTCGATCCGCACCGGCCCGCCGTCTGTTTTCGGGAATGTGCCGATGTCCACCGGGCGCTGGGTGGCGTAGTACAGATAGGGGCCGTCCAGAAACTCCGGCACCTCGGCAAAGCCGAAGCGGTCAACATAGTGGGCCGTGACCTCCCCCCGCAGCCGCAGCACCACCACATCGCTCACCGACAGGGAATGGCCCGCGAAGTCCATCGGGTGATCCACGTTGAAGCGCTGATAAATCGCCTCCAGCCTTTGGGCCGGTGTCTGTATCTCCCCCTCCAGCGGCCCACCGTACACAAGATCGTAATTGCCGTGATCCACCGCTCCGCCCGTGGCCTTCAGCCGCTCCAGCGGCTCAAAGCGAACACCCCGCGCCTCGTCTGTTTCCTTGATCTGGTAAATGGAATAGCTGTCGTTGCCCATATTGGCCTCTCACTCCTTTTTTGTTAGCTTTTAGCGGCGAAAAACCGGGGCGGGTAAGGGTACGATACCATCCGCCCCGGTTTTGCGTCTGTAAACCCGCTCCACAAGCGGCATCGCAACCGCCTAAAAGCTCACAGTCAACCCCGCTTTTCCCGCATATATTCCCGCTGCCGCCTGCGCCGGGCCGCTCCCGCGCAGGCAGCACAGTATTTGGCCCGGTTGCCGGTGGTGCGGATCGGCTCGCCGCAGGCAGCGCACAGGCGGGCCTCGGGTGGATCGTTCCCCAGCAGCGCGGCCTCCAGCGCGGGATCGAGGGGCAGCACCGCGCTCTGGAAATACTTGCAGTAGCTCCCCGTCCACCACTTTCCCAGCATATAGCAGCCGGTGTCCAGCGGCAGGCAGAGCTTGTAATGCCCACAATAGTTGGCGCAGCTCTTTGTCACCAGCTTCTTGATCGCGGCCCGCTCCTCGCGGGTAAGCTCACGGGTGCCGCTCATGCGCCGGGGGAGTTGTGGACATTTTGTCCACAACTCCGGGGTGCCATCAGCTCCCGCCAGCAGTTGCCCACACAGGGCATCCCCCGCCAGTAGCCGCAGCCGTGGCAGGGGGACTCGGCGGGCGGCTTCGCCATCGGGCCGGGCTTGCCGGGCCGGGGAATCTCCTGCATCATTTTCTCATAGGGGCTGTCGGTAAACCGCTTCATTCGTCCCCGCCCTCTCTTTCGTCATAGTCATACGCGCCATCGTCCTCCGGCTCTGTGCCGTAGTCATCCGCGCCGTAATCGTCATCGCCATAGGGATCGTACTCGTTATCGTAATCGTCATCATCCCCGGCTCCCGCGCCCTCCTGCTTCGGGCGGTAAATCTTGAAGTAGTACCCGGCCCCGCCGCCTGCGGCCACGATCAGCAGCACCAGCAGGAACGATCCGGCCCCGCTCTTTTGGGCAGGCTCCGGCTCAGGCTCGGCCTCCGGCTCGGGGTCAGGCTCCTGCACGACAACCGGCTCGGGTTCCGGCTCGGGCAGATCAGACGCCGCCGCCAGCGACAGCAGATCGGCCTCGGTGACGGCGTTGAGGAAATACACATTTTCCGTAGTGCGCTGCCGGTCGATGATCAGGTAAAACACATTTTCGTCCGGGGTGACGATGGTGTAAAACTCCTTGCCGTCCTCGTCCGTGGCGGTGTCCAGCACCGTCCCTGTGCCGTCCGGGGTGAACGGGTTCTCGGCGGGGCCGGGGCTGTCGGTGACATCCTCAACGGAAATTACCGTCCCGGCCTCCTCCTCGCAGGTATCGCCGTCACCGCCGCCCGCATAGGCTGCGGTCGCCATCATGGGGAGCATCAAAAAAGCGGCCAACGCCGCCGCAATCGCTTTTATTTTCATTCCTCAATATCCTCCTCATCGGTATCATCGGCGGCAGGCGGCACCTCGGAAGTTGTGGACATTTTGTCCACAACTCCGCTGGGGACGGCCCCGCTCCTAACCGCCTGCAAAAGCGTTGCAAGCTGATCCAGCGGGATGCTCATGCCCCGCACCACATCCACGATCTCACTGTTCTCAATGTCGGTTTTCCGCTGCTCCAGTTCCTTGAGCTTCGCGGTCATCTCGGCCAGCTTGCCCTTGACCTTTTCGATCTCGTTTTGTACCTTTTCGGCTTTTGTCGTTGCCATGTATGTATAAACCTCCGTTTTCCGTTATATTAAAGGACATTCTACAAAATACAGGGGATTCAACAGCTCCCCATCCTTCATCACTTCCAAGTCCAGATGCGGCCCAGTGGCGTTGCCGGTCTGCCCTACATGGGCGATCACATCCCCGGCCTCCACCGTTTGCCCTGTACTCACCAACAGCGTATTACAATGGGAATACCGGGCGGTGACACCGTTCCCGTAGTCGATCCGCACCGTCAGGCCGTACAGGGAGTGGGTGGTCGCCTCCAGCACCACGCCGCCACCTCCGGCCAGAATCTCGGTGCCGGTGGGCAGCGCAATGTCGATCCCCCGGTGAAAGGCGGTGGCCCCGGTAAAGGGGTCGGCCCGATAGCCGTAATAGCTGGACACATAGGGCAGCCAGTTAAAGGGGAACGGGCTGCGCACATACTGGCGGTTGCCGTGGGACTGGTCGTAAATGTCATACCGATCCTCCTCGTGGCCCTCTTCCAGCAGCGGCATAATCACCTCCAGAAAATCCCGTGCGGTGAGATCGACCTCCAGAATGTAATAGTTGTAGGCCACCCGATGGGTATTTCCATCGCTGTCCGTTTCGTAGCGGTAGCGTACCTCCACGATCCGGGTAAAGGTGAGCGTATACTGCTGCTCGAACACCTCCCGCAGATACGGCTCCACCTGGGTAAAGGTGAAATCATCGAATTTTGCGGTCAGGAACGCCATCAGCGCAAAGGCATCGTGGCCCGTTTCGTCTATGGAAAATCTGTACTCGTCATAGCCGGGATGCGATTGCGGGGCGTTCCATGCCTGCACCGTCAGGTCGGCCTCCCACTGGCTGTAGGCAAGCTCCGCGCTGTTAATATCCTCGTCCTCGGCCAGATAGGATGATCCCCCGGCTGCACCGGCGATGCCGCTGGCCACGGTCATGCCCGCGTTGGCGCAGGCATACAGGATGAAAATAATCACCAGCGCCACGGCCAGAATCAACAGCACTTTTGGATTGGCGATGACAAAGCGAACAACAGCGCGGACGGCCCTGCCGACCGCCACTGCGATCCGTTTTGTCAGCCTCGCGCCCTCCTGCGCCCCTTTTTTCGCCGCCTTCCGCGCCTCCTTTTGGTATTTCTTTTTGAGTTGACGCTTGTTCCACATGCGGGAAAGTGCGTTTTTATTGAGATCGGGATGCTGCTTTGCCAGCTTGCGGAAATCGTGATCGGCGCGGAACTTGATATTTTTCTGCTCCCACTTGCGCACCTGTCGGGCAGGGCGGGTGCGGATGCGCTTCTTGACAAACCGCGTCCCGCCCCGGACAACACCCTCCCCGGCCAGCTCGACCTTGTGGCCCGCCTCGATGCCCACATTCTCATGCTCCACCTCGCGGACTTTTCCGTGAACATAGCGCCATGACTGGAATTTTGCCGTGTTGCCCACAGCCTTACCCAACGACCGCGCCAAGCCCTTTTTGGGCGGCTTCTGCGCGGCCAGCTTGTCGCGGGCCTTGTCCAGCCTTGCACCGCTTTTTTCCACACGCCGCCCGGACTTATCAAACCGCCGCTGCTCCCGCGCCGCCTTTTTACCGGCAGGCCGGGGGCCGTCAGGGGGATCGCCGCCGCCGTGATCGGCGGCGGGTGTTCCCTCGGGCGCGGCCCCATCCCCGCTGCGCGGGGGATCGTCCTTGTCACGGCGCAGGCGGTCGGAGGGGCGGGGCTTTTCCCCATCCTGTCGGAGCTTGCCGCTCCCTCCCGAGTTGCACCCAGGCACCCCCTCCACCAGCCGATCGCGTTTCACGCTCTCGGGGTGTCGGTTGTGGACATTTTGTCCACAACTCGGAGGGGCCTCGGCACCGGCAGGGGGATTTTCCTCCGACGCATCCTCAAACCGCAGGCGGCTGGACGGAGCGTCAGCCGGTGGCTCGGCGGGTGCAGGATCGGAGCGGCCAGCCTGGGCGCGGCGCTGCCGGAGCTTGCTCCCCACCGTGGGGGCGGGGGCCGGGTTCTCCGGCTCCGGCGCACCCTCAAAGCGCAGGGAACTGGCGGGAGCGTCACGGGCCTGCCCCGCAGCAGCAGGATCGGAGCGGTCGGCAGACGGCTGGCCCCTGCGCAGCTTGTCACCCGCGCCCGAGTTGTGGACATTTTGTCCACAACTCTCCGGCCCCTCCTCAAAGCGCAGCCGCCGCCCGGATTCCTCACGCGCCTTCATCCCGCGCCTCCGTTATGTCCTCCGGCTTCGTGGTGAGCAGTCGGTATATTTCAGTATTTTTTGGAAAACGATCCACAAATGGGATGGTCGTTTCACCAAAGAACAAAAGCCCTTCGCCCGATCCGGCGTGGGTGACGAAAGAGAGCTGATGCGCGGACACGCCGAACTTCTCCGCGATGATCACCCGGTCGCCGGGGGCCTGGGACAGCAGCACCTTGAAGTCGCTGTTTTCCAGAATATTTTCGATCTCGGGACTACTGAGCAGAAACTTCACGTTTTGCGTGATGCCGCTGGGAACGCAGTACATTTTTCGCAGCATCTTCCAGATGGTCACAAAGTAGCTGGCGGTCAGCGCATCCTTCAGCAGCACATGGAACTCGTCAAAATATCCCCAAGTCGCGATGCCGTTTTTGAAGTTGTTGCCCACCGCCTTTGTCACAAGCTCATTTGTGATGTGCATGGCGATCTTGCGAAGATTCTCCCCAAGATTTTTCAGCACAAAGCAGACAACCCGCTTGTCCAGATTCACGTTTGTTTCGTGATTGAACAGATTCAGACTCCCCGCCACATACAGCTCCAACGCCGTTGCGATCCGCTGGGCCTCCGGCTCGGGCTGTGATAACAGGGTATTGTACAAGTCCTCCAACACAGGGGCCTGCTCGGTTGCCAGCCCCGCAGCCTGCTCCCGATACACCAGCCGCACACAGCGGTCGATCACCGTTTTTTCGATGGGCTGTAACCCGTCCTTGCCGCCCACGATCAACTCGCACAGGGACAGCAGGAAGTCAGCCTTTAGGGAAATGGGACTCTCGCCGCCCTCCACACCCATCTGTAAATCCATCGGGTTGATGTGGTGAGGGCTGTCCGGCGATATGTCGATGACCTGCCCGCCCAGCCGCTGCACCAGCGGGGCATATTCCCCCATTGGATCAACAATAATGATGCGGTCGCGGGTGGTCAGGAACACGTTCAGCAGCTCCCGCTTCGCGGCAAAACTCTTGCCGCTGCCCGGAACTCCCAAGAACATCCCATTGGGGTTCAGGAGCTTCTTGCGGTTCGCCATAATGATGTTGTGACTCAGCGCGTTCATGCCGTAGTAGAGCGCCTCGCCGTCCATGCGAAGCTCCCTCGTCATAAAGGGGATGAAGATGGCCGTGGAACTGGTGGTCATGCCCCGCTGAATCTCGATGCTGTTCGCGCCGAGAATCAGCGAGGACATGTAGCCCTGCTCCTGCAAAAAGTCCAGCCGCTTGATGGCGCAGTTGTGCTTTTGCGCGATGCCGGAAATAGTGAACAGGTCGTTCTCCAGCCGCTGGCGGGTGGGGGCGGTGTTCAGCACCAGAAAGGTCAGCAGGAACATCCGCTCGTTGCGGCTTTGCAGATCGGCCAGCAGACTGGCCACGTCCTTTGAGAACGTAATGAGATCGGGCGGGAGAATGTCGGGATCGTACCCGGCCCGCACCGCCTGCTTTTGGGCCTCGATCTTCATCTTATCCACATCGCTCATTTTGGCCTTGATGGTTTTGATTGCCTCGTTCTGATCCACCGTGCGGATGTGCATGGTCACGGTCATTTCGGCGTCAAGCTCCAGAAGCTCCAAAAGCAATTTGTCACTCAGCTCGGATGCCATGATCTGTAAATGAGATGCCGCGCCCCACGACCGGCCCACCCGGAACACCCGGCTCTGCCGGAAGTCAAAGCTGGTGGGGGCGATGAAATCCTTCGTCCCCATGCCGGTCTGCGGGATCATGTCCCAATCGAAGCGGAACGGCTCCCGGCCTCCGGGGTGAAGCTGGCTGTGCAGTACCTCCAGCCGTTCCCGGCCACTGAGGGGCCGGGCCGGAACGCCCAGCTTTTTGTAGTTGCCGAGAATGTCGGCCTCCACCCGCTCCAGCCGGGGCCGGGCGGCGGCGATGCCCTCGGCCTCGATGCCATAGGTGATGTATTTGGAGCGGGTGATGCCGTTGTTGCTCCGCGCAATCTGCCCCTTCACCATTTCGGTGAACTCCTCCCGGACACTGTTCGCGTCATCGTCCTGGGGGGCGATGTTCACATGGTACTGGCTCCCGGGCCGGGAGCGGTGATTGACAAAGGACTTCTGGAACGGCAGCACACTGTCAAAATAATTGAGGAATCCGCTGTAGCCGTCAAAGATCGCGGCCTGGTCATCCCCGGACGCCACCGAGTAATTGATGTCCTCGTATTCGATGGTTTTGGTGTAGTAGCCCTCCCGCACCTTGCAGATGCCGTCCGGCAGCATTTCCACATAGGGGATGGTCTGCTGCGCCGTCCCCGGCACAAACCGCCCCTTTTTACCTCGTCCCTTTGGGATGGGCGGGCTTTTTTTCCGCTTGCTCAATCACTGGCACCTCCTTTTTTTCGCTTAAATAGGCGTAAAAATTCTCGGTTTTGTAGGGCCGCACCCTCGGCCAGAGGAAACGGGAGCGGACAAAATTCCGCACCACCTTCTCGGCGGGCAGGCCGTCCCGCTCGTACATTGCCAGCAGGAACGCCGGGAGCATCACCGCCAGCATCAGGAACAGCGCCGCGCTGTTCCCGATGGCCGAGCGGGTAAGAAGGTAGGTGGGGATGCCGACAACTGCCGCCGCGCCAAAGCAGATAAGCTGGCGTTTGGTCAGGTTGAACGCCACCTTCGTTTTTATCTTTGAAAGGTCGTTTGGTACGCTTACATAGGGCAAAAAATCAACCTCCTATGAGTTGTGGACATTTTGTCCACAACTCGGGTAATGTGCAGTCCACCTCGTTCCCCCACACATCCCAGCCGGGCGGGGACTGCCGGGCGAACAGCTCCACGCGGGGCAGATCGCCCATCAGCCGCACGATCTTGTCCCGCGCCTCGTCCGGCTTTTTGCTGTGGCCCTCCAGCGGGGAGATGATGAACTGGTGAACAGTGTTGTCCCGCCGCTTCGGGTGGCCCCGTGTGGCCAGCAGGCACACCTCGGCATTGCTGCGTGTCCAGTAGCCCAGGCCGGTAAACCATGTCAGAGCCTTGCGGTTCTGCTTCAGCCACACGAACGCCACCGTCTTGAACTGGAATCCCCATGCGTCAATCACTTGCAGGGCCTCCCGGAGCATGGGGAAGGTGGCCCACAAAAAAAGCGCACTGTCCGGGGCGGCAAGCTCCGCCACGGGCAACGCGCATATGTCCTGTATGTTCATGGTCGGGTAGTGGTTCTCCGCCGCGCCCTGCACGTTGCCGCTGGAATAGCGCCACGGGGGATCGGCGTAGACAATGCTATAATGTATGAGTAATCATCCTCCAATCGGTCAGTTGTGGACAAAATGTCCACAACTCGCCTCGGTTGCCTGCCGAATCCGCTCCCAAGCCAGCGCGTAGAACTGCGGCGCGTTCTCAAAGCAGATATACCTCCGGCCCGTGTTGATCGCGGCCACGGCGGTTGTGCCGCTCCCGGCGCAGATGTCAACCACAAGCTGGCCCGCGTCGGTGTAGGTTTTGATCAGGTACTCGCAGATCTCCACCGGCTTTTGGGTGGGATGGATCGTCCGGCCCACCGGGGCGAACTGGATCACATTGCCGGGGAATCGCCGCCCGTCCGGGGACTCGGCCCCGGAGCGGGTGAACTTGCCGTAGTTGGGACTCAGCCCCAAGCTGGTGTGTGTGCGCAGATACGGCTCCCGGTACTCAAACTGCGGATTGTACACGGGTAGATGCTGATAGAACACCAGAATGTTCTCGGACTTTTTCAGCGGCATCCTCCGGGCATTGAGGAATCCCGTCCCCCTGTCCTTGTACCACACCCACTCGTAGCGGAGCATGGGCAGGTTGGACGCGCCCAGCGTTTTGTCAAAGGGACACTGCGCGAACATGAGGATCGCCCCGTCCGGCTTGACCGCCTGCTTCACCGCCGCCCACAGCTCCGGCAGGGGCAGCGGCACATCCCAAAAGTTCCGGGTGGTGCCGTAGGGCAGATCGGTCAGCAGCATGTCCACCGATCCGGGCGGCAGGGAGCGCAGCCCCTCGATGCCGTCCATGAGATAGATGTTATTATCGGTCATTGCGCTGCACCTCCCCGCCGCCATTTTTTGTGCATTTTTTTGACTTCTGGACATAATGCGGAAAGTTTCTTTTGTTTGTGCAACATGCTGCGCCTACCGGTCATTGCCAGCCCTCGCCGGGGCGGGCCGGGCGGCCTGCCGGTCGGCGTTGGCCTTTGCCGCCTCCTGCCCGGCCTCGGCCATCTGCTCCCGGATGGGCTTCGGCTTCACCGTCATGGCCTGGGCCGCAGCCGCCCGCGCCACCAGCTTGTCGCGGGCGGCGTTGTAGCCGTCCAGCGCCTTGCTGTTCAGCACCTCCTGCAAATCGTTGTCGGCCCGGGCGGTGCGCCGGAATCCGCCACGGGCGCTGGAATCGCGGACGCTGGGCGGGCCGAGGAACAGGCCCTCGTCCCCGTTAAACACCTTGAAGTCATCCACCTTCAGCCCGCCGATCTTGACCTCGGCCAAGCCGATCAGCTTACCTCGCGGCTCGATGGCCCGGACATTGACCTCCACGCCCAGCGCGGCCTCCACCGCCGCATTGACACGGGCCTGCACCGCGCTGTCTATGTCCATGTTGAACGCCTCGGCCATCTCCGCGATGGGAGCCTCGGTGAGCAAATAATAATCGTGATCCTGCGCTGCCTGCGCCGCGTCCACCTCGGCGGGAGCGGCCTGCTCAGTTGTTTTTGTCGTAGCTCTAGCCATATGTACCTCCGTGATTTAATTGAGAATGTAGAATGAATAATGGAGAATGATGGGATCGCTGCGCGATAATTCAGATATGCCGCCAACGGCGGCTCCATCATTTTCAATTCTCAATTATCCATTATCAACTCGTCCCTAAAATACTCTTTGCAATGCTGCCGGTTTTGAACAGGGTAAACACCAGCAGCACCGTGTAGCCCACCACCGTCCAGATCGCGCCGATGGGGTCGCCGCTGGTGGCGATGCCCTGGATCAATATGGCGTAGATCGCCACGCAGACAAGAATCAGCATCCCCTGGAATCCCACGGCAAACAGGCTTTTCAGGTAGCCCTGGCCCATTTGCCCCTGTTCCCGGCTGGTCAGGGTCGCCATCGGGATCGGCGCCAAACTCACGCGCATGTATATCTCCATCATGCGGCCCCATATCACCACAAAGATGGCGATGTTCAGTGCAAGCATGGTGAGATTGATGAGCAGCGTCTGCATCCACAGGCCCAGCAGCGGGCCGATGTTCATTGCCTCAAGCTGCGTTTGCAGCGCGTCCATCATGTCGGGGGTAACATCGGTGCTGCCCTGTATCACGCCCCCGGCATCGTTGATCAGGCGCTGCGCCACATCGAACACCGCCATGACGATGTTAAAGGTGTTGGACAAAATCAGGATCGCAGCGGCGGTTTTGAAACACCATTTGTAGAACATCCATGTTTCAATTTCTTGCAGGTTGTTTCGGTCGATGATCATGTGGATCAGCTCCATTGTGGCGATGTAGGTCAGGATCAGCCCCGCAATGGGCAAAACCACCGTTTCGGAAAGCTCCCGAATGAGGGAGAACACCCCGGCGTTCCAATCCGCCGGGGAGGTTCCCACCTGTTCCGCAATCTCTCCGACACGGCCATTCACGCCGTCAAAGATTCCGCTCAGATTGCCCATGATGCCGTCAATCAGCGTTTCCTTTAACCAGTCCGTGATCCAGTCGGTGAGAAATCCCATGCGCCCTCCTTAAAACAGGGTGGACAGCATCGGGACGAGCGTGATGCCCAAAAGAATGACGCCGCCGCCCGCCATGAGCTGTTTAATCCCTTGTGATTTCGGACAGTGTCCGTAAAGAAGCAGGGCATACTCATGGCGGGCGGCGGCATCGTAGATGGCCGGGGGCCCGGTATTCAATTTCAGGCGGTAGGCTCCTGAGCGTTTTCCAGGTCAACCGCGCCGATGTTGGACCAGATAATCTCCACCTTCTGGCGGCGGTCCCCGCGAGGGTTTTCGGCCTCGTGGACGATAATCCGGTCAATAAACTCATGGACGATGGCCGGGGTCAGGGTCTCGACCTCCGTGTACCGGCGGACGAGGGCGAGGAAGCGGTCCACGTTCACGGCCTGGGCCTGGGCGTCGGAAATCTCACCCTCCAGCCCGTCCAGGAGCCGGACGAGGTCAGCCTGCTCCGCCTCGTACTTGGCGGAGAGCTTGGCGTACCGCTCATCGGTGATTTTCCCGGTGGCGTTGTCCTCATAGAGGCGCTCGGCCAGCAGATCGATTTCATCAATGCGGCGGCGGTGCCTCTCGGCGGCCCGCCGCTTGGCGGCCAGTTCCTTGCCCTGCTCCTGCTTACTCTTGTCCATCACCAGCCGGACAAACCGCTTCTCATGCCGGGACACAAATCGCAAAAGCTCCCGCAGTTCCAGGAGGATAAGCTCCGTCAGCGCCGCCTCGGTGATGTAGTGGCAGGAACACGCCCGGGCCTCCTGGTACTGCACGTCCTTGCGATAGGTGGAGCAGCTATAGGCCCCCTCGTGGCGCACCTTGGTCTTGTCCTTGTTGGAGATGGTCCTGGTGCAGAAGTAGAGCTTGGCCCCGCAGTCGGCGCAGTAGGCCGCGCCGGAGAACAGGCCGGGGTCCCCGTGGCGGGGGGAGCGGCGCTTGTGCTGGCGCATCTTTCGCACGATGCCCCAGGTCTCCCGGTCGATGATGGCCGGGTGGGTGCCCTCGAACACCATCCACTTTTCCGGCGGGTTGAGCCGGGGGCGGCTGTCCTTGTGGGACTTGCTGTAGGTCTTGAAATTGACCGTGCTGCCGATGTACTCCGGGGCATCCAGGATTTTGTGGACCGTGGTGGTGTTCCAGAAATAGGGGTCCTTGCAGGGCCGGGCCTTGCTGACAATCCCGTGCTCGTACTTGTATGCGCTGGGGTTGAGCAGGCGCTCACCATTCAGCATCCGGGCAATCTGGGCGGGGCCGTGGCCCTCCACCGACAGGCGGAAGATGCGGCGCACCACGGCGGCGCTCTCCTCGTCTATCTCCAGCCGGTTTTTGTTCTCCGGGTCTTTGCAAAAGCCGTAGGGCGGGATGACGGCGAGGCGTTCCCCGCTCTTGCCCTTGGCCTGCCACACAGCCCGGATTTTCTGGCTGGTATTTTTGATGAACCATTCGTTGAATACATTCACAAACGGTGTGAAGTCGTTCTCCCCGTTGGCGGTATCCACGTTGTCATTGATGGCAATCAGCCGCACATCCTTTTGCGAAAACAGGATTTCCGTGTAGAAACCCACCCGGAGATAGTCCCGCCCGAAGCGGCTCATGTCCTTGACAATCACGGTGGACACCCTCCCGGCCTCCACGTCCGCGATCATCTTGGTGAAGCTGGGCCGGTCAAAATCGGCCCCGGACCAACCGTCGTCAAAGATGAACTCATAGGGCGTGAAGCCGTTGTCCTCGGCGTACTTGGTGAGAATTTTCCGCTGGTTTTGGATGGAGCAGGAATCACCTTGGAGCGCGTCCTCCTGGCTCAGTCGTCCATATAAATAGGTCATTTTTTCTGGCTGTCTAATCAAAATTTCCTCCATTTCCGACAGCCAACAGACGGTAATGTATGGTCTGAGTATACCATAGATTACCGCAGTTGGCAGCGGGGTTTAACTAAATATTTTTGACGTCGTATTCAATGAGGCGGGCGATGGTGGAGACGATATCCTTCTCCCGGCCCTCCTGGAAGCGGGAGGTAACGGTGTAGGTGGTCCTTCCAATCTTGCGGCGGACGGTGCGGGGATGAGGCCGGAGGGCGGGCTCCGGCTTGGGGTTGGCGGGGACGGTTTGGGTAGTATTCAAATATACTCCTTTCACATGCGCCCGCGAGGGGCGTGTAACGCTTTTGCGGCCGTTTTCGGGGGTCCGAGGGGTATACCATAGGCGGGGGCTGAATCGGCGGCGGGAAGCCTGTCATACCAGGGCTTTCAGCACCCTAAATGTCTACAGCGGCCCCTGGAGCTTGGCCCCGCCCCAGCAGCGGAGCAGATGGGTGCGGCTCATCGGGTCTGGGACCTTTTCCGGCTCTGCTCTGCCGTGGGGGTAGGCTCCGGCTTCTCCGGCGGCTGGCGAAAAATATCCGCAATCACCTGGGCGAGGCGGCGGGGCGCCCTCTGCCTGGCCCTGTTGTATTCAAACGTGTCGGGTATGCTTAGGCCGTCACCGAGACGGGCCAGCCGTTCTTTCAGGTCCTTAATCTGGCGCTGCCCCTGGCTGAGTTTTTCTTTCAGCCCCTTGATGATGCCCCGTGACTGAATGCCCTCTTTGGCGAGGCCGGACACCGTTTTCCAATCGGCGGGGGTAAGCTGGACATTGCCGCCAATGGTCTTGCGGGCCATATTGTCAATCTCCATGAAGGTGACGGCAGCCTGTTTGGTCACGGTCAGCTTTTCATCCAGTTTTTCAAGCTGGCTCTGCTTCTTTTTCGCCTTCGCTTCCGAGGCCGCGGCGCGGGCCTCGTCCTGCTGGATTTTGTACTCCAGCGTGTCCAGATGCTCCGCTGTGCTCCCGCGCTCACCCCGCTCGAAATCCGTGAATCCCGCCGCCCGCATGTGCTCGTGAAAGCGGTCCTGGAGCAGGGAGTAGGCGTTAATCCACCGGCCATTTTCATCCTTGGTGCGGGGCCATTTTTTCGAGTGGCTGACCTGAATGATGACCTCCTTCACGGTGCCGACCAGTGCCGGGTCCTTGCACCGTTTTGTCCAGCGGACCTCTTTCTCCACCACGGGGACGTAGACCACATGGAGGTGGTAGTGGAACACATCCCGGCCCAGCTTCTCCGACAGGGCGCGGTTGCGTTCATCGGCGTGCATCACCGCCGACAGGATGTACTGCTCACCCCCGGCCTCCTCCACCGCCAGCCGGTAGGCTTCCTCGAAAAACTTCTTGGCGTAGTCGTAGCCGCCGTGGTCATCAAAGTAGGCTGTGTTCACGTCGAACACCAGCTCGTCAAAGACCCTGGCATCCTGTTTCAGCCCCCGGAGGCTGATGACTTTTTCCTCCACCAGCCGGTTAAATTCCCGCTCGTATGTACCGTCACAGGACTTGAACTGGACGTTCAGGTGGGTGCGTTCCGGCAGGATATCTCCGTTACCGTAGTGTTCATTTTTTCGCTCGTTATGCCGCTCCCGGAGATTAAATTCCCCCCGGCGGTACGCCTGATTGCGAACAACGCAGCGGTCTGTTTTGGGCATGACTGGTCCTCCTCTGATATGATTTTTTTAAGCAAGGGGGCCAAGGGGGCCAATGCGGTGTTGGTCTCCTTGACCATCTTCCGATGCGGTGCTACTTTCCCCCTCACTTAAAGGAAAAAATAGGGGGTAAATCGGAACTCTGTTTGAATATTTCTGAAAAATTCTGACGAAAAAAGCGGCCCCCGCCTGATGGCGAAAACCGCTTCACTTTTGGAATGTTTTGTTGTATACTGGGCGCAGGCAACACGCTGAGATGACAATTGCCCCAGGCTGGCCCCATCACCGAAAATGCCGAGTGCGTACCACATTTGCCGCCACGGGAGACGGGGGACGCTGGGCCGTCATACACTCCCCGTGGAAGTGTATGACCCACTCTGACACTTTCCCGCCTACGGCGGGCAAAGTGTCGTGGACCCTCCCGGGGGGGATGCGCCGCCTGCGGGCGGCTCTGCGGACTACGGCCAAATGCACCGCCGTACCCGGCGGTGCATTTGGCCGTAGTCCGCACAAAACGGCCGTGTCGCGCTGCGGCGCGACCGGCCATTTTGCGGCTGCACGGCAGCCGGACGGGGGGGGACGATGGACGAGAGACGGCGAGCACTTCGAACCAACTTGGAGCCGCAGTCTGGGCGCACAAACGGGAATGGCGAAGATTGTCGAAAGGTATGCCTTTTGAAACTGTGCATTTTGACCATGCTAAATCGGGTTTTTGCCTGTTTTGAAAACTTTCTCCCGGTTTTTTTCGTCTGATTCCTTCATTCTTAAAATTTGTGAAAGGTATACCTTTTGAAAATATGTAAGATAGTTAGAACTGTGTAAATTAACTAAATTCCTCCGGGAAAAGGCCGATAAAATTTAACAGAAGGCATTCCGGGTATGTGCTAAATGGACATACGCAGGTCTATTGCTTATTTTTAGTTGTTTTGAATACGCATGGGCATATACCCCGGAATGGCTTCAACGGTCGGCATGGATTTCGGCCAACAAAATTCTATTATTTTTCAAGGAGGAAATACCCATGAGAATCCAGAACAACGTAGCATCCATGAACGCGCACAGGCACTACACGATCAACAACAACGCACTTGCCAAGAGCACAGAGAAGCTGTCGTCCGGCTACAAGATCAATCGAGCCGCCGACGACGCCGCCGGCCTCGCCGTGTCCGAAAAAATGCGGGCGCAGATTCGGGGCCTGACCGTAGCAAGCCAGAACGCCCAGGACGGCGTGTCCCTGGTGCAGACCGCCGAGGGTTATCTCCAGGACATGCAGGACATTTTGCACCGCATGAAGGATCTGGCCACCCAGGTCGGTAACGACACCTATGATGAAAGTGACCGCACTTATGCCCAGAAGGAGATTGCGGAACTCATTGATGAGCTGGGTGACATTAGTGAACGGGCTGAGTTCAACGGTATTTTTTTATTTTCAGCCGACGTCGAATTAGTCTTGCAGGTTGGTCATAAGTCAGGCGACGAAATGACGCTCGAATGGGATAAACTTGATGCAACCGAACTTGGCGTTAACAGTATTGATGTCTCTACTGGTACCGATGGTACTGATGCCCGCACTGCTATAGAGACAATTAATGATGCCCTGGAAATCATCAACGAGCTCCGTGCAACGCTGGGCGCATATCAGAACCGCCTGGAGTACAAGATCAGCTCCCTGGACAACGCGGCTGAGAACCTGACCGCCGCCGAGAGCCGTATCCGCGACACGGACATGGCCAAGGAGATGACCAACTACACCAAGCAGAGCATCCTGGCTCAGGCCGCCACCGCCATGTTGGCCCAGGCCAACAGCCAGCCCCAGCTGGTTCTCCAGCTGCTCGGCTAACTACAGTTAACAGTTAACAATTGCGCGGCCCGGTTTGTCTTGCGAGAGACGAACCGGGTCGCGGCTTTTATTTTCCCCACACCCAAAAGCTTTAAAAACAAACGGGTGCCGCTGTTTGGCACCCGTTTGTCATACATTCCGGTCTATTGGCTGTCTGTAACACTGCTTCTTTATCCACCCTGTCCATTTGCTGCCGGGTTGTCGCTGCCATAACCTTCCAGTAAGTTGATCACGCCCCATACCGCAAGGCCCGCGCCCAGCGCGATGACAAGAGTTTGCAGGGTGTCAACAGCGGAAGTAAAAAACTCCATAGATACCTCTTTCTGTAATCAGAAAGGGCAATACTGCATCAAAAAAAGGGCAATATCGCCCTTTCGGTGTGGTTATTCGGATAGCCTAAGTTGTGGACATTTTGTCCACAACTCCAAATAGAAATCAGGCAAAGGCGTCCGGGTCGTCCAAGTCGGAATAATCGAGAATATCGTCCTCCTCAGACAATTCCCCCGCATCGTAAACCTCATATATCTCGTCAGGGTTCATCTTCATGCGGTGGCCCACCAAGCGGGCCGGATCGAATTTGTTGCGCTTATTCGCCTCTGCGGTGTATTTGTAGTTGGGGTGCTTTTTCAGATCGTACTTCGGGGACAGGAACGGGCGCAGGCCCCGAAGCTGCAAAATGCAGCGGTTCCCGTCCATCGTGGTCAGCTCGTCCAGCGTCATCAACTCCCGGCCAAGACTTTGCAGGTTCTGATTGTAGCTCTCGGACTGGCCCCGTGTGCGGCCCTCGGTGTGCATGTTGATGGTAGCCTTGCCCAGCCAGGACTCGGATATTTCCTTGATGGTGGATGTTTCCCGCCCGCCGAGAAAGATCAGGCTGTCCATGTTGCCCAGCAGCGTTTCAACGTGATCCTTGTACAGCGCCTGCCACTGAGATTTTGCTTGCAGAAAGGCGCAAAGGCTGATCTCACGGGAGCGAATGACCGCCACCAGCTTCTCCAGCCCCGGCACCTGTCCCGTGTTGGCCGCCTCATCCCACAGCACCCGCACATGATGGGGGAGCCTGCCGCCGTGTACGGTGTCGGCCCGCTCACATAACAGGTTGAACATCTGCGAAAAGGCCAGCGCAACCAAAAAGTTATAGGTCTGATCGGTGTCGGAAATAATAAAGAATGTTGCGGTTTTGCGATCCCCCATGCGGTCAAGCTCCAACTCGTCATAGCTCATGATCTCCCGCAGTTGCGGGATGTCAAAGGGCGCAAGCCTCGCGCCGCAGCTAATCAGTATGCTTTTCATTGTTTTGCCCGAACTTAGCTTGAATTTTTTGTATTGTTTGACCGCGAAACAATGGGGCTTGCGCCGCTCCAGTCCCTTAAACATATGGTCAACGGCATTTTGAAAATCCTCGTCCTCCTCTTTTACCTCCATACCGCTGATCAGGTCAACCAGCGTATTCATGTTGCGATCCTCCTCCGGCCCCTCGAACACGATATAGGCGATTAAAGCGCAGTACAACAAGGTTTCCGCTTTAGTCCAGAACGGGTCGCCCTCTTTGCCGTCCCCCTTCGTGTTTTCAATTAAAGCGGTGACGAATTTCAGAATGTCGGCCTCGTTCTTGATGTAGGCCAGCGGGTTATAGTGCATGGATTTAGAAAAGTCGATGCTGTTAAACACCTTGATTTTATAGCCCTGTCTGCGTTGCAGGAAATACCCCACTTGATCCAGCACCCCGCCCTTCGGGTCCACCACGACAAAGCTGCACCCCGCGCCCTTTTTCCTGCTGGCGCTGGCCTGCAATAAATTTGGCGTCAGCCAAAAGCGGGTTTTGCCGCTGCCGGACGAGCCGATGATGCAGCAATTCAGGTTCCGGGCATTGGCCGGAATCTTTGGCCGGGTGTTGGTGGTGAGGAACTCCGTCCCGGTCAGAATCACATTGTTTTCAAAAATGGGGTCGATAAAAGGCTTGATGTCCTGCTCGTTTCCCCATCGGGCGCTGCCATACTCCACATCCCTTCTGAATTTCTTGCTTTTTTTACCTTGTTCCAGATAATCAACCGCATCGCTACGGCCCCAGCCAGCCCCACCAGCCAGTCGAACAGCACAAGGCCCGGCGCGAACGAATCGAACGCCGGGCCGATCATGCCGATGGTTGCAACCAGCTTCTCCCCGAAGTTCCCGCCTGCCGCCAAGCGGTAAGCGGTGCCGAGCTTCAGGCAAAACCAGCCGATCAGCACATAGGGGAGCTGGGGCAAAATATACTTGCGGATTTTATCGGTCATCCCGCGTGACCTCCTTTTGACGCTCCCTTTGGCGGGGCTGGGAGCGGGAAAACTCCGCCGCCTGTTCGAGCTGGGAGCGGATCGGGCTGCGATCGCCCTTACCCTTTGCCAGCACCCGCTTTGTGTACTCAGAGAAACAGGCGGTGATGGCATCAGCCTGCCCCGCCTTGAAAAACAGGGTGTATTTGCCGGGGCCGGTATTGTGAAACGCATAGTCCACGTTGTATTTTCGGGCAATGCGGTCAAAGAGCTTTGTTTCGCCGGTGATCGGCAGGCTGCTGGTGGAAACATTGTGGTTCATCAGCTTCGCCACGCTCTGCCTGCCGTGTGGGGTCAGCGCCTTTCTGTGGTGATTCTGGATGCCGTGGAGCAGCGCCAGCCCCGCCTTTGCGATTGTTTTCGCCGTGAACTTTGACGCCGACACGGTGATGGCCACCGTCCGGCGTTCAACATCTTCCTGCAAGGATCAATCCCCCCTTCCAGTTGCACCAGTGGCACCCCTTCCACCAGCCAAAAAGCTGGCGCTTTTTGGGGTGTCAGTTGTGGACAAAATGTCCACAACTCCCACAAAAGATCAGCGCCCATCATGGGACACAGGCCGGGGCCGTACACGAGTCGGCGCATCCCGTTTGGCCTCCTCGATCTGCTTGTTTATTTTTTCCACCTGTTCCATGATCGGCGGCTTGCGATCCCGGTTTTGCAGCCGATCAACGGCATCGATGGCCTTCGTCACATGCGCCCGCGCCCGCATCTGAAATTGGCGCTCGTTGCGGAATGGGGTCGCAATCGCAACCGCCAGCTTGCCGGGGGACTTCGCCTCGGTCAGCGCCTCCTTTCCCACCATCGCCCGGCCCATATTTTTTACATGCAGACCGGCCTTGTGGTACTCGTTGCTCATGGACACGATTTTGCGGATGGCCTCCCCGTTCTCCTTGATGCCGAGATCGAGGTCGGCCCGGATGCCCTCCAGCATGGGCTTCACCTTGAAAAATTCGGTGATGTTGCGCAGAGCGGACAGCCCCTTGTCCTTGACAGCGGACAGGGCATCGCGGCACCCCTCGGTGATTGTGTCCTTCAGATCGGCCAGCCGCTCCCGCAGCACATTCACCTGTGCCTGCATCGAATCAACCGTATTTTGCAGCGATGTTTTGAACGGATGATTTTGCGCATCGGCAAGCTCCCGGCGCATGACCGTAAGCTCGCCCACCGCCGCATGAAGCTGATTCTCCATCGCCGTCACCTGTTCCACCACCGTCCGCAGGTCTTTGGCGGTGGACAGGTTGTTGGCCTCCATCAGCGACAACAGCGCCTGCACATCCTTGTTTTTTGCCAGCGGCTGCGATTGTCCTGTCGGCAAATCGTTCCCTCCTTCCAGTTCCGGCGGGGATGGTTCCGAGCGGGCAAGCAGGCGGTACTCCGCCGGAATATCCCGCCCATTGTAGTGCTCGGTGAAGTCGATTCCGTTGCTCTCGATATACCCGGCATGGGTAAACGTGCCGCCGTTCAGATGTGCGTCCCGCCCGTATTCCTCGTAATTAAAATAGCTGGCCACCTTCTCCGACATTTCCAGCTCGTTCAATTCGTCTATCAGGAAATAGCCCAACTCCTCCTCGGTGGTGATGCCGGGGTAGTAGTCATAGCAGTCCAGATTTTGGGTGAGATTGATCAGGTTGTGCGGACTGCTCGCGTAATCCCCGTAGGCGGCAGCGGCGGCAAACTTCTCCCGATCCGCCTCGCTCATATCGTCCAGCAGGGATGCCAGATAATTCAGCTCGTCCAGATTGTCGTATTGGGAAAGGCATTTTGACAGGCCGGGAATGTCGCAATGGAACTCGGTGATCACCATGTCGTGTTGCCCGTCCTCCACCCCAAGCTGCTTGAACAGGGCCTGGGCCGTTTCAATGTCAGTGGGGAACACGATGGGTTCCGGGCCTGCCAGCCCCATGTCCAGCATAGCGAGATTGGCAACATACGCCTCAATCATGGCGTTTCATGCGGCCCTCCCCCTTGACGGTGAGGATGCCCTCCAGCGTGGTCGCCGTGATGCCCAGCCGCTGGGCAACAGCGATGTCGCTTTTTACATCCTCGCTCATGCCGCTGCCGCAGACAACCAGCACATGGGAGCGGCGCAGCAGGTCGCGCCCCATGTCGATGGCGCTCTTGTGTTCCTCGGGGATCGCGTCATTGAGGAACAAAGGCAGATACAGCAGCGGACAGATGGGGGAGAATCCCGCCTCGTACACCGCCCGACAGTACCGCGCAGCCTGCTCGGTGTCCTCGTATTCGTCACCGCTCCACGCGGCGGTTATGTATGCAAGTGGCCGTTTCATATTGTTACCTCCAAAAAAATTGCACAAAAAAAGAACGTGGCGGCTGTCATGCAGCCGGTCACGCTCCTGTGATTGTATATTCCGTTTGTTGTGTAAGGGATCAACCCACCCCCCGCCCGCCCATTCATGGGCGGGAGCGGCTCAAAGGAATATCCCCGCCGCCCTGCCGCTGGTAGCATAGCCGGGGCGGGCCGTCAAGAACAAGCCGCCTAGCGGCGGTGGCGCTCACGCGCCATTCTTGACAACCCGCTCCCGCCTATGCAGGGATTGATGCGGCGACGGGGAATATTCCAAGAGCCAACCTGTGGACAAAATGTCCACAACTGGCAAGGGGTTACAAGTGGAAAATTACTTCTCCGGGGCTTTGATCTTCTTGTCGGGCGGCGCGACCGCCTTTTCCTTTGCCTTCATATCCTCCAGCAGCTCGATGATTTTGTCCTTCATCTGCCGGGGTGTTTTTTCGTTGCCAAAATATTTACTGAGTTCATCACCGGAAAGAATCACTTTCTCTACCTCCTTTTTCTCTTGCGACAGGATGCTGTCGATGACATCGCCGTTGAGCTGGCCCTTTTGATCAAGCTCCCGGAGCTGTTTTGCCTGGGAGAGCGATGGGCTGGCCTGTTCACCGTCCAGATTGACGGCGATCAGGCGCTGGTTTTTGGGCTTGATAAAGGAAAATTCGAGGGCGGGGGTAAAGGACAGCTTTTTATCATCCACCGCCGCCAGCAGATCGGGAACAAGCTCGGTCAGCCGGACATACCGCTGCACCTGTTTCCCGGTCATGTCGTTGCGCTCCCCGACAATCTGAATAGACTTTTTGCCACGATCCGCCTCGGGGACAGCTTTGGGGTTGCGCTCCCCACGGTGGTTGATGGCGTCAACCTGCATTTTCAGCGAGTGGGCTTTTTCGCTGGGGAGAATTTCAGACCGCTGGCGCAGGTTGTCATCGGTCATGGCGAGAATGGCCTCATCATCGGTCATCTGCCGCACGATACAGGGCATGTCCTTAAAGCCCGCAAGCTCGCTGGCCCGCTGACGGCGATGCCCGGCCACGATCTCATAGCCGCCGCCCTCGCGGGGGCGCACCAGCGCGGGGGAGTTCACGCCCTTGTCCTTGACGCTCTCCACCAGCGCCCGCATCTCCTTGTCATCCCGAACGCCGAAAGGGTGATCCTTAAAGGCGTAAAGCTCGGAAATGTTGAGATGCACGATCTGCTCGGGTTCTTTGGGGCGGGGAGCCTCCGTCTGCATGGAGGGCGGCGGCGTGGGGGGAAAGTCCGGGCGGTAGTCCTTGCCCGAAATGGCATCGCCGCTTTTGGCGGGGGGCTTCGGCTGTGCAGGAGCCGCTTGCTCCTTTTTCGGCCTGCCCCGTTTGGCCGGGGGCTTATCCGGCTGGTCGGGCTTTGCGGCGGCGCGGGGCTTGCGGCCCGACTTTTTCGCGTCAAGCGCCGCCTGTTCCTTATTCCAGCTATCGAGGGAATCTCCCTCGGTGGTAAGCTCCGGCCCGGCCTGCTTATCGCCGCCCGGCCCGTTGGGGGCGGGAGCAGCTTTGTCCGGCGTTTTCGGCTTATCCTCAATGCGAACACTTTTCCCGGACGGAAAATCCACGCCGATGATCCGATTTTTGCCGGGGGCGGGGGGAGCCGCCACCTTTTCATCCTTGCCGCCAGCGGCGGGAGCCTCCTTTCCCGGCGCGGGCGGGGCCTGCTTGCCGGGGGATTTTTCCGGCGCGGGTGCTTTGGTTTTATCATCGAGCGTGGGTGCGTTCACCGCATCGCCCTGGGGCGGCTGATCGCCGCCGACAACGGCCTGCTCCTTTTTATCGGGCGCATCCGTCTGTTTATTATCTGCCATGCGCATTGACCTCCTTTTAATAATTGGCGCAAAAAAAGCCCGGTGATTGCAACCGGGCAGAAATGGAGCATACCTCCCATATGTTCAGTTTGGAGTTGTGGACAAAATGTCCACAGGTGCCTACTATCTATATATAAACACGCAAACACCGCCTCATTCTCTCAATGGGCGGTGTCTGCGTAATTATTTTCGCTTGATATACGTTTGCTAACTGACCTAAAACCGTTATGTTATCAACTTTTCCGACTTTGTCGCTATGAACATTCGCACCACTCATAAGTCAAGCCCACACTAAAAATTTTTAGAGTGGGCTTGACTTATGGGATTCTTTGTATTCTTTTTCTTTCACGGAGGTATCTGGCGGGAGCTAAAAGATTTAGTCTTTCATCAAATCATCAAACTGGTTATTTTAGGTTCTATTCCGTATTTTTCTGCAATTGTTTTCAAAAATTCATCTTGTATTGCACTTTCCGAGATTGGTTGAAATGTAGAAGGATTTGCGATGTCAAATCGGATGCATCTCGTATTTTGTGTAAACCACTCACCGCAGTGAAGAGTAGAGCGAAAATATTCTGGGCGGCAGGGGAAAAATGTGCTGTCGCCTTAGCTGCAATATAACGCCGCCAGGGAAGTTTGTCAAGAGCGGCTTGCCGCTTTATGTGCATGGTATGGCGGATTGTCAAAACAACGGCACCATTTATGGCGTAAATTATGTGGGAGGAATTGCGGGTGGCTTGACCACATATACAACCGCACTCATAGGCGCTGTCAGCGCGGGTGATATCATCGCGACAGGGAATTACGTCGGTGGCATAATAGGTACAGGAGCTGACAATGCATGTGTTCGCTGGTCGGCGGTTACAGGCAACGTCAGTGGCGGAAGCTATGTGGGCGGGCTGGCGGGACGGCTCGCTGCTTCCACTGCGTATGTACAGGACTCGTATGCGCTCTCTGAGGTCGAAGGCAGCGGCTCGTATGTCGGGGGGATCGCCGGATACATTTATCCCGGCAGTGCATCGAAGAACTGCTTTTACTACAATACCGGCAACGGAGTAACCGGCAGCGGGTTTGTATCTATGCTGCACTCAGGAGAGACAAGCGCTGCAAAGTTGTATTATTTATCAGACACAGATTCCAATACTTCAGCTAAAACCGCCGAGGAATTTGCCGAAAATGTGGTGCTGAATCTGCTGCAGACAAATGCGGATACCACCGCCGCGTATTACTGGGCGGCGGGATCGCAGCATCCCATCATTTCACAGGAAGCGCCTGAGGCAATCCATCGTGTCAGACTTATCAACAAAGGCGCGGCATCGGAGGAGAATTATGTTAGTTTTTCCGCCGACGCCGGGACGGTCTACGGAACAGCCGGAGAGGAAGCGTAAGAAATCGCCAAGGGCAACGCGTCATACGGAACCGATACGCTTTACACCGACGCGGAGGATACGGATATCCGGTACAAAATTGAGGTGTTTGACCATGCCACATCCGAAACGGACGACGAAACAGGTATCACGGTGGATACATGGTATGAGTTGCAGAGCCTGACGCTGGAATACGTTACCATAGCCACAGAAACGTTGTCCACCGAGTTCGGCGAGGAGAGCTCTGCGCTGGAGGGAAGCTTTGCGATGGAGGAGAGCTCTGCGCTGGAGGGAAGCTTTGCGATGGAGGAGAGCGATGTAACCCTTCTCGCGCAAATCGTGAAGCGCACGTCATCGGATGAACCAAGCGACGAGGACGAAGAGACCGAGGAGACGGAGGAGACGGAGGCCACGGTCACCCAGAGCAAGCCCGCCGGCGCGGTGAGGGAAGAGATCGTCCAAACACCCACGCCTGCAGGCAGCGGCAATGGCAACAGCAATGGCAACAACAACGGTACCGGCAATGGCAACGGCAGCGGCGACGAAAACGGGACCGGAACCGGGACGGCAACGACCGGAAACGGAACCGGCACGGTAACCAGCGGGAACCCCGTTTCGACGGCCGCATCCAGTGAAACGGTTACCACACAGAAAAGTGTGATGGCGGAGGCTACGTCCGATTTCATCGACATAGCCATGGCGGGAGACGGGTATGAGGCGGAGTCCGGGTCGGAAGGCGGCCAAGAGGATGTGCCGGACCCTGAACCGGAACTGGTAGAACCTGTGGTGGAGGATCCGGCCGTTTATGCGGTCAGCGACCCGGTTGCGGAGATATTGAACAATCCAATGGCCATAGCGCTCATCGCTATCATCGTTGGAGCAGTGCTTGTCTTCGCGGCACTCTACGGCTACAGGCGCAGAAAAAATGCCTAGGTAATTCCTGTATGCGGCAGGGTGCAGCATTGATTGACGAGGAGAAAGAATATGAAAAAAAATTTAAAAAAGCTGATCGCGTGTCTGCTGATTCTGAGCATGGCACTGGCCTCATCCACTGCGCTGGCAGCAACCAATACGCCTAAAATTGCAATTGACGGCCAGACGATTACCATCCCCACTTCCTACGGCACGCCCTACATAGACTCCGCCGGCCGCACACAGGTTCCCATTCGGATCATTTCCGAGAAATTGGGGTTTACGGTCAGCTGGAACCAAACCACCTCCACGGCAACCATCAACGGGGATACTAAGATTAAAATTGGGAATAAGTTCATCACCACACCCTATGGCACTGTTACAATGGACACGGCAGCCATCATCAAGGACGGACGCACCTATGTTCCCATTCGCTTTCTCGCCAATGCGCTTGGGTATGACGTTTCCGCTACGACTTCAAACGGTGTAATTACGGCGAATATTATTACAAAAGTTACGCTGAACATTTCCGCCGCCTCAAGCCTCAGAAACGCGCTGACCGCAGTTCAGAAGCTCTGTACCAGTCAAAAAAGCCCAATACAACGCTGAGCATTAACTATGCGGCCTCCGGCACATTGCAGGCGCAGATTGAGCAAGGCGCAAAGGTTGACGTCTTTATATCTGCGGCCAGTATGAACATGGATGAGCTAAAGAGCGGAGGTTACCTGCTTGATGGTTCTGTCAAGAATTTGCTTGGCAACAAGCTGGTGCTGATTGCGCCCAGCAACTCGAAACTGACCGTCAGCAGCTTTGCAGATGTGTCCAAATCCTCGGTTAATTCGATCGGCATAGGTGCGCCTACCATAGTTCCGGCTGGACAGTATGGACAGGAGGTGTTCGAATATTACAAAATTTGGGATACTGTAAAGGCGAAGGCGGTGTATGGTTCGCCGGTCACACAAATTCTCACCTGGGTTGAGACGGGGAATGTCGATTGCGGCGTGGTGTATGCCACCGATGCAGCCGCATCCAGTAAGGTAAAAGTGCTTGCTACAGCGAGCGAGGCATCCCACACACCGATCATATATCCTGCGGGGGTCATAAAAACGTCCACCCGGCCTTACGCTTCCGCTGATTTTATCAACTACCTGACCTCCGACGACGCTGTTGCGATTTTTAAATCGTATGGCTTTAGCATCGCTTAGGATAGGGGGAGAAAAATATGCCCATTGACCTGACCCCTGCATGGATATCTCTGAAGATAACCGTCACCGCAACCATCATCATCTTCTTTCTTGGGTTACTTGTCGCCTGGAAAATGGCGAATTACACCGGAAAGTGGCATGGGCTTTTGGACGGCATCCTGACACTGCCTTTGGTACTGCCGCCTACGGTTGCCGGATTCATTATCCTTGTGCTGATTGGGAAAAACGGTCCTATCGGGAAGTTTTTCGCACTGTTCGATGTGAGCCTGATCTTTACGTGGCAAGCTGCCACCATTGCGGCTGTTGTTGTAGCGTTTCCGCTTATGTACAAAACCGCGAAAGGCGCGCTTGAGCAAATTGATACCAACGTGATCAATGTGGCAAAAACGCTGGGCGCATCAAACGCGAGAGTGTTTTGGCGCGTTGCGCTCCCAATGGCATGGCCGGGGGTCCTCGCGGCTACAGCGCTCGCGTTTGCAAGGTCACTCGGAGAGTTTGGCGCGACGCTGATGGTAGCGGGATACATACCGGGAAAGACAGAGACTATCCCTACCACAATTTATTATGCGACGCAAAATGGAGAGATGCAAACAGCCGCTATATGGGTCGCTATTATTTTTGTGATTTCGCTCAGTGTTGCTGTCAGCACAAATTACTGGAACAAGGCAAAGTCAAAAAAACGAGCGGGAGCCGGGAGAAAATAAAATGGGACTTGATATTCGGATAAAAAAAGTGTTGCGGGGGTTTTTACTCAACATGGAGCTTTCCTGCGAACAAGGGATTACCGGTATTCTTGGACAGTCCGGATCCGGGAAAAGCATGCTGCTCAACTGTATTGCGGGACTGATTCAGCCGGATGAGGGGTATATTCGGATCAATGGCAGGACACTGTTTGATGCGGAGCAGAAGATCAATTTGCCGCCGAAAGATCGCCGGGTTGGGTTTCTGTTTCAAAACTACGCACTTTTCCCACATATGACAGTGCTCGAAAATGTCGCTTTCGGGATGAGTGGTATGAAGAAGAAGGAAAAGCTGGAAAAGGCGGCATCCCTGCTTGCGCGGTTTCATCTTTTCGATATGAGAGCGCGTTATCCGGCGCAGATATCAGGCGGACAGCAGCAGCGTGTAGCGCTGGCGCGGGCAATGCTGGTTGAACCGGAGATGTTTCTGCTGGACGAGCCCTTCTCCGCACTGGATCATCACCTAAAAACACAGATGATGAAAGACACGGCACAGACGCTCCGGGCTTATGGAGGAAACACGCTTTTTGTCACACACAATATCGACGAGGCATATCAGCTATGTGACCAAATCGCAGTAATCAGTGACGGCACTGTGGAAGTCCACGGCGCAAAAAAGGATATCTTCCAGCATCCCCGCACCCCGCAAAGCACGCTGCTAACCGGGTGCAGAAACATCGGTGCCGCCACCTGCAAAGCCAGTCATATGTTAGAGGTGCATGAATGGGGGATACAGCTTCAGACAAACGATGAAATTACAGAAGAACAGGGATTTGCCGGTTTCAGGGCAACCGATATCAGATTGGCGGAGGCAAATGAGGCTAAAAATTGCCACGTTGCATGGATTGCCGATGAAATAGACTCACCATTTTCCAGTACGCTCTACTTGAAATTTGGTACGGCACCGGATGGCCCGGATGATTACCACATTCAGTGGGCAATTGACAAACAGCAGCGCGCGCTGATGGGGGATGTGTCCCAGCCAATTCACATTTATTTAAACCCCGAGCACATCTTTTTCCTGACAGAAAGAACCGCACACTGTGTTTAATTTGAGGTAATTTGTTCGCACAGCTTTCGGTTTGGGAACAAGACAACTGATTGATAATGCATGGCTATCTGAAGAAAGGTAGCCAAAAAATGAAGGAGTGTATCACATGAAAAAGATAATTTCTGTACTTTGCGCGGCTGGAATGGCGGTCTCTCTGGCCGCCTGCAGCAACAACAGCGGCACGGTAAGCCCGACGCCTTCCGCTTCCAGTGAAACAGAAAGCCCGGACTCCGCGGTGGAGCTGCACGTCTACGCCGCCGCCTCCATGACGGAGACCCTCAACGAGATTGCCGAGCTCTACAAGCAGGTCGCCCCCGACGTAACTCTGACCTATACCTTCGACTCATCCGGCACCCTGAAGACCCAGATTGAGATGGGTGCGGACGCCGATATCTTTATCTCCGCCGCGCAAAAGCAGATGAACCAGCTCGATATCACCTCATCTGAGGAGGTCAACCCGGACCGCCTTGACTTTGTCCTCTCCAATACCCGGATCGACCTGTTGCAAAACAAGGTCGTTCTCGTGGTCCCGGATGGCAACGCCGCGGGCATCACCTCCTTTGAGGACCTTGGGACCGACAAGCTCAGCCTCCTTGCCCTGGGCAACGCCGATGTTCCGGTGGGCCAGTACGCCGAGCAGATTCTCACCTATATGGGCATTTGGGATACCCTGAACGATGCGCAAAAAATCACCTTTGCCAGCGATGTGAAGGAGGTAGTATCACAGGTCGCCGGTGGCTCGGTGGACGCCGGAATCGTATACGCAACCGACGCCGCTCCCGCCGGACTGGAGGTCGTTGCATATGCGCCAGAGGACGCTCACGAGGCGGTCATCTACCCCGCCGCTGTCCTCAATACCACCAGCAACGAGGCCGCTGCGCAGGAGTTTCTTACTTACCTGACCGGTCCAGAGGCCACAGCCGTCTTTGAGGCCGCCGGGTTCTCTGTCCCCTGACCCGTAAGCCAAAAACAACGGGCGTGCCGCAGATTTTTCTCTGCGGCACGCCCGTTGCCCCTGATCCGAATTGATGCTTGCAGGGTACATAATCCATATGATCCAATCCACTTTGCAAGCAAACGGCTGATTAACCGGTCGTTTAATGAGATGTACAAAAAAACCAATTGCGCCAACTGAAATGACCTTTTTGTTTTGAACAGTTCAAATTGGACTGAGCAAAATCAAAGGTCATTCCTTTTCCACCAGACATTGCAGGCAATAGCGACTACCTGTGGACAAAAAATGGATCAATTTTATCCAAAGGTGAAATAACATACTATACCGTGCGTAAAGAAATTCGACAAATCGGGTCGGATAACACTGCGAGGTCATGGATCATCTGGTAGCCGTATTTGTCACCGTTTTTTGAGAAGCGAAAGAACCAAACAGAAGGATGGAAGATTTCGCGTAAGCAATGAAGCACTTGACAATGTAAAATGGACGTGATATAACACTGTTATATCACAATGTTATATGAAGGGTGTACATGAATATGGATGCAACCACGCAGAGCCGTATTCTAGAGGCAGGGAAGGCGGAGTTTCTCGCAAAAGGGTTTGAACCTGCTTCACTGCGCGCGATTGCGAAGGAGGCTGGGGTGACGACCGGTGCCATTTATGGGTACTATCCGGACAAGGCGGCGCTCTTTGGCGCGTTGGTTTCGGAGCCAGCGCAGCAGCTCCGTGCGTTTTATCTCACCGTTCAGCAGGAATTTGACGCCCTGCCGCCGGAGGTAAAGGCACGCTCCATGCACGATTATTCCGCTCGCTCACTGGAAGATTTCATCGGCTATATCTACGAGCACTTTGACGCGTTCAAGCTGGTGGTATCCTGTAGTGCCAGGACAGAATATGAGCACTATATTGACAGCCTGATCGAGGTAGAGGTCTACTATACGCAGCGCTATATCAGCGCGATGCGTGAGGTGGGGCATGACATACCGGTCATTGAGGAGCAGATGAACCATATTCTCTCGAGCGCGCAGTACTATGGAATATTTGAGACGGTGGCACACGACATGTCAAAAGAGAAGGCGCTGCAGTATATCCGAACGCTCTATGATTTTTACAGCGCGGGTTGGGATGCGATTTTGGGTCTGAAATAGCCCCAAATTCGCGGGCAAGAGTTAGCGAATGCTAACTATTTATTGGGAGGTATGACAATGAACGAAAAACCAAAAGGAACCGTGGGGTGGCTTTGGGACTTTTCCGACCGCCATAGGGGCGGCTATGCCGCATCCCTGATCTGCGCGGCTTTGGGCGTCGCATGTGGTATGGCACCGTACTTCTGCGTGTCACAGATCATTATTGCACTGATGAATCAGGTGCGGGATCCCGGTTTTTACGGCGCATACTGTCTGGCCGCCGCAGGCTTCTGGCTGATGCGCTATCTATTTCACGGCATATCAACGCTGCTTTCCCACAGGGCAACCTTTTCAGTGCTCTCCGAGGTGCGTGGGCGTCTGGCGAAAAAGCTCACCCGCGTGCCCATGGGGTATTTGCTGGATACGCCATCCGGCAGGCTGAAGAACATCATGGTGGAACGCGTCGACAGCATGGAGACCACACTGGCGCACATCGTACCGGAAATGGGTGGAAATATACTGGTGTCTATTGCCACGATCCTTTATCTTTTTGTGTTGGACTGGCGGATGGGGCTCGTGTCGCTCATCACTATTCCAATCGGGCTACTGTGCTATCTGCTCATGATGGCGGGGTATGAAAAAAGATTTACCAACTATGTGGTGAAAAACAAACAGCTCAACGATACGGCGGTGGAGTACATCGGCGGAATTGAGGTGATCAAGGCCTTTCATCAGTCCGCGTCCTCCTATGAAAAATTCACGACCGCCGCAAAAGAGGCGGCGGCATCGGCAATTGACTGGATGCGATCCACGCTGCCGCTCTTTTCGTCGGCGCTTTCAATCCTTCCCGCCGTTCTGGTCTCGGTACTTCCCATCGGCTGCATTTTGTACATGAACGGTACCCTGTCCCTTGAAACTTTTGTCATTACCATCATTCTGTCCCTCGGCATCATGGGACCGCTCATTACCGTCATGTCCTATTCCGACGATCTTGGAAAAGTGACCACCATCGTCAAAGAGATCACAGATGTACTGACAGTCCCCGACCTGAAGCGACCGACGGAGGAAGTGACCATTGACAATTATGATATTCAGCTGCGTAATGTCAGTTTCTCATACCATGAAACGACGGTGCTGCATGACGTCAATTTCTCCATCCCCACCGGGAGCGTGATGGCGCTGGTCGGTCCGTCCGGAAGCGGAAAGTCGACGATAGCGAAGCTCATCGCTTCCCTATGGGATGTCGGCGGGGGAGGGATTACCATCGGCGGCGTTGACATCCGTGAGATACCGCTTGCACAGCTCAATAACACCATAGCCTATGTATCGCAGGACAACTACCTCTTCGACGATACCATCCGGGAAAATATCCGTATGGGGAACCTGTCCGCAACCGATCAGGAGGTGGAGGAGGTCGCGCGCCGCAGCGGTTGCCATGATTTTATCATGCAGCTGGAACACGGCTATGAGACACGAGCCGGCGGCGCGGGAGGACATTTGTCCGGCGGGGAGCGGCAGCGTATTACCATCGCCCGCGCCATGCTGAAAACTGCGCCCATTGTCATTCTGGACGAGGCCACGGCTTACACAGACCCGGAGAATGAGGCGGTGATCCAGGCGGCGGTGTCCAAGCTGGTGGTGGGGAAGACACTCATCGTCATCGCGCACCGGCTCTCCACCATCACCGATTCGGATCATATTATCGTTATGGATTATGGCCGCGTCTCTGGGCAGGGTACCCACGACGAGCTGCTCGCCACAAGCAGCCTCTATCGGAATATGTGGACGGCGCACAATGCGGTCAGGGACCGGAAGAATTCCGAGGAGGTAACAGTATGATCAGTATTTTCAGAAAGTTCTTCCGCTTCTGCGGAGATCAGCGCAAGCTCTTTTACCAGTCGCTTTTCCTGTCGCTGCTGCACGCGATCTTTGAGGCAATTCGCATCCCCGCCATCGCCATTGTACTCTCCGCGATGATCAGCAAAACCATGAGCGCGGGGACGGTATGGGCGACGCTGATTATCATGCTCATCAGCATCGTCGGCTGCATCTTCACACGCGCCAGCTCGACCATGAAGCAGACCGTCGGCGGCTATACCGTTGCAACCAATAAGCGGGTGGAAATCGGCGAGCGGCTGAAATATATGCCAATGGGCTATTTTAACGACAACAGCTTGGGCGACATCACATCCGTTACCACGAACACGGCGGAAAACCTGCAGGACGTGGCGACCCGTGTCATTATGCTTACCACCCAGGGCCTGCTGACCACATTCGTGATTATTCTGGTGATTCTAATCTACGACTGGCGTATCGGCATTCTGCTTTTGATTGGCGTTGCGGCATTTCTGGCAATCAATTCACGCATGCAGAAAAAGTCAAACAAGCTCTCACCGAAGAAAAACAAAGCGGATATCACGCTTGTATCCGCAGTGCTGGAATATATTCAGGGCATCTCCGTCATCCGTGCCTACAATATGGATCGGCAAGCAGGCCAGACGGTTGACCGGGCGATTGAGGAGCATGAGAAGATTAATTTCAAAATGGAAAAAAGCTTTGTTCCCTATATGTGTGTGGAAAGCGCTGTTTTAAAGCTTTTTGCCGTTCTTATGGTATTCCTCTCCGTCGCCTTCTATCTTGGTGGCACCCTGCCTCTCTTAAATTGCTTGCTTCTGGTCGTCGCATCCTTTTTGGTGTACGCGCAACTCGACAGCGCGGGCAATTACAGCGCGCTGCTGCGCACCCTTGACATCTCCATGGATCAGATCAACAAGATTTTTGAAAACCCTGTCATGGATGAGGACGGCAGGGATATCTGCCCAGAAGAGAGTGACATCGCCGGAAAGGACATTCTATTCCACTATGAGAGCAAAACCGTTATCGACCATGTCAGCTTTGACATTCCCGAAAAGACCACCACCGCCATCGTCGGCCCGTCGGGAAGCGGCAAGACAACCCTCTGCAACCTTATGTCACGCTTTTGGGATGTGAATGAGGGCTGTATCACATTGGGCGGCTCTGACTTGAGGGAGTATAAGCTGGACAGTCTCTTGACCAATTTCAGCATGGTCTTTCAAAATGTCTATCTCTTCCGCGACACCATCGCAAACAATATTAAGTTCGGCAAGCCGGACGCCACGATGGAGGAGGTGGAGGCTGTTGCGCGGCAGGCGTGTTGCCATGACTTTATCACGGCACTGCCGGAGGGGTACGACACCGTCATCGGGGAGAGCGGTTCCACCATTTCAGGCGGAGAGCGCCAGCGTATTTCCATTGCACGCGCCCTGCTCAAGAACGCACCCATCATCATCCTTGACGAGGCGACTGCCAACGTAGACCCCGAGAATGAGGCGCTCCTGCAGGAGGCCATTGTCGCGCTCACGCACGGGAAAACCATTATCATGATCGCCCATCGCCTGAAAACGGTGCAGCACGCCGATCAGATATTGGTCATGGATCAGGGGCGTATCGTCCAGCGGGGCACCCATGACGAGCTGCTCAAGGAGGGCGGCCTGTATGCGGCATTCATCCAGATGCGCGAGAAATCCGTCGGGTGGAAGCTGGGCGGCCGACCGGCCTGAATAAAAAGTCAAATAAAAACCAACCCTTTCGCGGATCTGCTGATCGGCGAAAGGGTTGATTTTTCCTTTACGAAATCCCGCGGCTGTGGTCGCGCAGCCAGCTGGGCAGGGAGCGCATTTTGATGCTGGAAACCATACCCATTGCAGCAAACATCGTGACGATGGAGGTGCCGCCGTAGCTGAAAAATGGCAGTGTCAGCCCGACGACGGGGAAGACGTAGAGGCACATGCCGACGTTGACACCGACCTGCACGAAGAGCATACCGGCAAAGCCGCTTGCCACAAGCGCGGAAAAAGGAGACGCGGCGCGGCGCGCCACCCAGATGCAGCGCAGGATGATTGCCCCCAACAGGAGGAGGAGGATCAGGCATCCGATGAGACCAAATTCCTCCCCGCAGACAGCAAAAATTTCGTCGGTGTAGCGTGCCGGAAGGGAAGTCTCATAGGAACTCTGTGTCTGTATCCCTTGCCGGAAGCCCAAACCCGTCAGCCCGCCGCTGCCGATGGCCAGAATACTGCGTGTCTGCTGCCAGCCGACCCCCTGTGTCTGTTCAAATAGAGTCGCTTCGTTTCCGCGCAGATGATCGAACACGACGAGAATGCGCTGCGCAAAATACGTGTCACTCCATTGGGACAACAGTAGCGCAATCAGAATGCTACACACCACCACAGCGAGCAGAAACCAGCGCTTGCGCACGCCGCCCGCCCATGTCATGACAACAAAAATGAGCAGATACGTCAGCCCCATGCCGAAGTCATGGGAGAGCAGCGAGATATAGAAGAACATGAACACCGTATGGCCCGCAATCTGCAGCAGTGACGGGAGTTTGTTGAGGCCGTGCCCCCTCTCTCTCAGATATACCATCTGCCATGCAAGCAGAAGAATAAAGGAGAGCTTTGCAAGCTCCGCCGGTTGCAGATTGACGGGGAACCCCTCGATATGCAGCCAGCTTTTGTTTCCGCCCGCCTCATAACCGAGCGGCGTGAGCAGCAGGCCGTTGATCGCCAAATTGAACACAAGCAATAGCTTCCATGATCGGGCTGTAAAAAGCTCAATATCCGCCGACGAGAGCGCAATATAGATGATCACGCCGAGGATAATGGCAATCATCTGTATGATTACGTTGGAATAGCCGCCAATGTAGCGCGTCGCGCTGAAAATCAGCACCACACCGTAGACGCTCGCAATCAGGCAGAGAGACAGTAAAAGCAGATCGCCCTTACGAAAGAATTCTTTGATAGAGTCAGATAGCCAGGACAGCGTGCTCACCTCTTTTCCAGCATATACTGTGCTTTTATAGTGTAACATTTATTTTGAAAATGGTAAACTATTTTTGCAACAACGGCACATATATGATATACTTAAATAAATTATATCCTTTTCTAATGTGATCCAGTATAAGAGGTTTATGTATGGAGTACCTGACAAACAGTTCTGAAGAGACGGAGGCGGTTGCCGCCGCGCTTGCGGCGCACCTTTCCCCGGGGACGGTGCTGGCCTTGCGCGGTGATTTGGGCGCGGGGAAGACCGCGTTCGTGCGTGGACTGGCGCGCGGGCTCGGTACGCAATCGCGTGTGACCAGCCCCACCTTTTCGATTGTGCAAGAGTATCTGGACGGGCGTATCCCGCTGTTCCATTTTGACCTGTACCGCCTGCGGGGCCCGGATGACCTCTTTGATATCGGTTGGGAGGACTATCTCTCGCGCGGCGGGATCTGCGCGGTGGAGTGGAGTGAGCGTCTCGCCGACTGCATGGAGCCGGATTCCATTGTCGTTTCCATCCGCCGGGGGGCGGATGATACACAGCGCATCATTCAGATTACAGGAGGAACGGACGCGGATGAAAATACTGGCGCTTGACACGTCTTCGGTTACCTGCTCCGCCGCACTCTGTGAGGATGAGACGTTGCTCGCACAGTCCTTTCAGAATACCGGGCTGACACACAGCCAGACGCTGATGCCCATGCTGGAGGATATGCTGAAAAACTGTGCGCAGCGGCTGGACGTGGTGGATTTGATGGCGGTATCCGTTGGCCCCGGCTCCTTTACCGGTCTGCGCATCGGGCTCTCCACGCTCAAGGGCCTCGCGTGGGCGGAGGGGAAACCGTGCGCCGCCTGCTCGACACTGGAATCCATCGCGTGGCAGCTCGCGCACTGCGAGAGGGAGGTTTGCGTCGTTTTGGACGCGCGGCGCGCGCAGGTCTATGCGGCCCGCTTTTCCGCCGACGGTACAGGCATAAAGCGCCTTACCCCAGACCGTGCGATTGGACTGCCAGAACTTGCTGAGGAACTGCGACGAGAAAATTCCGCGCCACTGCTGGCAGGAGACGGCGCTGCGATGAGTGCGGCGACCCTGCGTGACTACGGGCTGGATGTCACTTTGGCACCGCCCCACCTGCGCTATGCAACCGCGTGGGGAGTTGCGCGCTGCGCGCTCTCGCTCGCCCGTACCGATCAGCTGACTGACGCGAATACCCTTGTCCCGGTGTATCACAGACTGTCGCAGGCGGAACGGGAGCGGCAGCGCCGGATCAATGAAGAGGAAAGAGGGAGTAACAATGAATCAGAATGTGACCATGATTAACCACCCGCTCGTGCAGCACAAGCTCTCCATCTTGCGTGATGAGACAACCGGCGTCAAGGAATTTCGCGAGGTTGTCTCTGAAATCGCCTCCTTGATGTGCTATGAGGCGACGCGGGACCTGCCGCTCAAGGACGTCACCATTAAAACGCCGGTGGCGACTGCGACGTTCCATGCGCTGGCGGGGAAGAAGCTCGCGATTATCCCCGTCTTGCGCGCCGGACTCGGCATGGTAGACGGCGTACTTACACTCATCCCTTCCGCCAAGGTGGGGCATATTGGACTCTACCGCGACCCGGACACCCTACAGCCGGTGGAATATTACTGCAAAATGCCCGCCGATATCTCAGAGCGGGACGCCATTGTACTCGACCCGATGCTCGCAACGGGCGGCTCCGCGTCCGCCGCCATTCAGATTGTGAAAAACTATGGAGTGAAAAATGTGAAGCTGATGAGCATCATCGCCGCAACGGATGGCGTGGACCGGGTCACAAAAGACCATCCGGATGTGCCCGTTTTCATCGCCGCTATGGACGGTGGACTCAACGAACACAGCTATATTGTGCCGGGACTTGGCGACGCGGGCGACCGCATTTTTGGGACGAAATAATTGGCTTTTTGAGGTGAACTTGCTTGAGAATGCGAAAAAAACGCAATCTATCCGCGCGTATGGCGCGCTGTGCGGCACTGCTGGTGACTGAGCCGGAAGCCCTGCGCGGTGTGTGGCGCACTGAGATGCCCGAGGCGGAGGCGCTTTGGCTGGAAATCGGCTGCGGCAAGGGCAGCTTTACCGCCGAGACGGCGGCACAGCACCCCAACGTCCTCTATGTTGCGGTGGAGCGGGTGCCGGACGCTATGGTGATTGCGATGGAGCGGGTGTTGGCGCTGGGGCTCTGCAATGTCCTCTTTGTTGATGGGGACGCGGCAACGCTGCAAACGATGTTTGCACCCGGCGAGGTGGACAAAATGTTCATCAACTTTTGTGATCCCTGGCCCTCGAACCGACACGCAAAGCGCAGACTGACCCATCCTGATTTTCTTCTGCGCTATCGCGATATTCTTTGCGAAGGCGGCGAGATTGCGTTCAAAACTGACAACCGCGATCTGTTTGAGTGGTCACTTCTGCAGTTCCCCAAGGCGGGCTATGCGCTCTCTGAGATTACGCGTGATCTCCACGCAAACGGGATTTGTGGCGTGATGACCGATTATGAGGCAAAATTCCACGCGCTCGGTACCCCCATCAACCGCTGTGTGGGAACCAAGGAATAAGGGTGCAGACGAATCATATCCGTCTGCACCCTTGGTGTGTCCTTTTTTACAGCTTGGCTATCACAAAGAGCATCATAAAGAAGTGAAAGAGACTGCCGAGCATGATAAAGACATGAAATATCTCGTGACATCCAAAATGCTTGTTATTTCTGCCCGGCCATTTGCACGCGTAGAGAATCCCGCCGACGGTATAAAAAACCCCGCCGCCGATGAGCCAGAAAAACCCGGATGCCGGAAACACACTGAGCAGCGGGACGAGGGCAAAAATCGCCGCCCAGCCCATGCCGAGATAGATACCCGACGTGAGCGCGCGGGGCGCTCCGATCCAAAACGCTGTGAGTATAATTCCGGCGACCGCAAGTCCCCAGATGATGCCGAACAGCACCCAGCCCGTCACACCCGAATTGCGCAGTGCGACGAGACACACGGGGGTATAGGTTCCGGCAATGAGCAGATAAATCGACATATGGTCGCATTTGCGCAGTGCGATCCGCCCTTTGACTGAGACCTTGACGCTGTGGTACAGGGTGCTCATGGTATAGAGCAGGATCATCGACACGCCGTAAACGGCGAAGGATACGATATGCCATGCGCTGCATCCCCAGAGCGCGGCGAATACGATTAGCACGACAGTCCCCGCTACCGCCAGACCCGCGCCCACGCAGTGCGTCAGGGCCGACCAGAGGCGGAGACCGTCATAGGGGTTGCGCCCTTTTTCTCCACGCATTTTGTGCCGTCTGACGGGGTGCGGTTGGAGCGGGGCAACGGAGGACGTGATATTTTCTTGTTGCATCGTGATCACCTCTCAATGGATTTGGTATCTACGTCATATTATATCACAAGCTATAACTAATAATCAATAGAAATGCGAGAAATAATTATTAAAATTAGATTAAGCCCTTTGCCGCCTGTATGATTGCGCTCAGCCGCAGACTATGTTATAATATCCGCAATCAGGAGAGAGGACGAACGGCCATGATTATTTTGGGGATTGACCCGGGCTTTGCAACCGTTGGCTTTGGCGTGCTCGAGGCAGAACGCGGTGCACAGCGGCTGATTCGCTGCGGTGCGATCACGACGCAGGCAGGCCTGCCGCTGCCCACCCGTCTGCGGCAGATTTCGGACGATATGCAGATGCTCCTGCAGCAGTTTCAGCCGGACGCCATGGCGGTTGAGGAGCTGTTTTTTAACAGTAATGTCACCACCGCCATCGGTGTCGCGCAGGCCAGAGGGGTCATCCTATTGGCTGCGGAGCGGGAGGGGGTTGCGATTTCCGAATATACCCCGGCGCAGGTCAAGCAGGCGGTCGTGGGATACGGGCGCGCGGAAAAACAGCAGGTGATGGATATGACGCGCCGCATTTTGAAGCTGCAGAGCTGTCCAAAGCCGGATGACGCCGCAGACGCCATCGCTGTGGCGATTTGCCATGCGCGCTCGGCCACGTCGCTGCTCTCACGGGTGCAACCATAACACGCAGGAAGGGAAGGAACGGGAATTGTTTGATTATCTCAGCGGCACGGTGGCGCACCTTGCGATGAACTATGCCGTCATCGACTGCGGCGGGGTGGGCTATGCCTGTCACACCAGCAGCCACACCATCGCTGCACTGCGGGTAAAGGAACAGGGGAAGCTCTTTACCCACCTCTATCTGCGGGAGGACGCATGTGTCCTGTATGGTTTTGCGAGCGAAGGGGAGCGGAGCTGTTTTCTAATGCTTCTGTCGGTTTCCGGAGTGGGGCCGAAGGCGGCGCTCTCCATCCTCTCCTCGGTCACGCCGGAGCAGCTGGCAAGCTGTATCATTCTGGGAGATGACAAGGCGCTCACCGGCGCGCCCGGCATCGGGAAGAAGATTGCACAGCGGATTATTTTGGAGCTTAAGGATAAGCTCGCAAAAGGGCAGATTGCAACGGGCGGAGAGGCCTATGGCGGCAGCGGCGTGACGGTCATTCCGGAGAACAAGGCGAGCGAAGCCGCCGCCGCGCTCGCGGTACTCGGCTATGCGCCGAGTGAGATTGCCGCCGCGCTCAAGGGCATCGAAATGGAACAGCTGGCGCTGGACGAAATTGTGCGGCAAGCACTGAAAAAAATGATATGAGAGGTGGCCTTCCGTGAGCATTGATTTTGACGATCATCCGTTGGAACCCGCGGAGGAGCCGCTCATTACGGCCTCTCTGCTGCAGGAGGACGAGGGGGAATATTCCCTGCGCCCCAAAAATCTGCGTGAATACATCGGTCAGGAGAGCGCGAAAGAGAACCTCTCTATCTTTATTACGGCTGCGAAAATGAGAGATGAGCCTCTCGACCATGTGCTGCTGCACGGCCCGCCGGGCTTGGGCAAGACGACCCTTGCCGGTATTATCGCCAATGAGATGGGGGTCAATATGCGTGTGACCTCCGGGCCCGCGATTGAAAAGCCGGGAGATCTGGCGGCGCTCCTGACAAACCTCAATCCGAACGACATACTCTTTGTGGATGAGATTCACCGCCTAAACCGCGCGGTGGAGGAGATTCTCTATCCCGCGATGGAGGATTACGCCATCGACATTATTATTGGCAAAGGGCCGTCTGCCAATTCCATCCGTCTGGATTTGCCACGTTTTACCTTAATCGGCGCAACCACCCGCGCCGGGCAGCTCTCCGCGCCGCTGCGTGACCGCTTCGGCGTGACGCTTCGGCTGGAGCTGTATACGCCGGAGGAACTTACGCTCATCATCACGCGCAGTGCGGGTATATTAAACGTCCCCATTGAGGAGCCCGGCGCGCTGGAGATCGCCCGCCGCAGCCGCGGCACACCTCGTATCGCAAACCGCATGCTGCGCCGCGTGCGTGATTTCGCGCAGGTAAAGGCGGGCGGTGTCATTACCCGCAACGTGGCGGATCGTGCCCTGCAGGCGCTGGAGGTGGACTATCTGGGGCTGGATACCATAGACCGCCGGATGCTCGGCAGCATCATTGAAAACTACAACGGAGGCCCTGTGGGACTTGAAACGTTGGCCGCGACCATCAACGAGGAGTCGGTCACGCTCGAAGATGTCTACGAGCCGTATTTGATGCAAATCGGCTTTCTGACGCGCACGTCGCGCGGGCGGTGCGTCACCCCAAAGGCATATGACCACCTCGGCATTGCGTATTTCGGGCAGCAGCAGATGGAGCTATCATAATAGGGAACAAAGGAGCAATCATATAACATGGGAAAACTCTTTGGAACAGACGGCATTCGCGGCGTTGTCAACTGCGGGCTCAATCCGGAGCTTGCGTATCAGGTCGGCTTGGCGGCAGCATACGTGCTCGCGGAAACCCGACAGGGCCGACCGCTCATCTCCATTGGAAAGGACACCCGCATCTCATCCGATATGCTGGAGGGGGCGCTGATTGCGGGTCTCTGCGCGGCCGGCGCCGATGTGCTGCATCTCGGCGTTCTGCCGACCCCGGCAGTGGCCTGGATTACAGCGGAAAACCACGCAGACGCGGGTATTGTCATCTCCGCGTCGCACAATTCATTTGAAGATAACGGCATTAAAATATTTAACGGAGAGGGGTTTAAGCTCTCCGACGCCATTGAGGGACGCATCGAGAATATGATCTTATCCGACACCCCCATCGCCATGCAATCCCACGGCAATTTGGGGCGCGTGATCTACGCCGACCAGAAGGAGATTGAGTGCTATCTAGACCACCTCGCGGACACCGTTGACGAGGATCTGCACGGCCTCAGGGTACTGGTCGACTGCGCAAACGGCGCGGCGTCCACCACGGCGCAGCGGCTCTTTGCGCGCTTTCATGACCTGCATGTGGATATCATCAACGCAAAACCCAATGGGATTAATATCAACGACGCCTGCGGTTCGACCCATATGGAGATGCTGCGCGCGGGTGTAAAAGCGGGCAGCTATGACCTCGGCCTCGCCTTTGACGGGGACGCCGACCGGTGCCTCGCCGTGGATGAGACGGGGGAGGACATTGACGGAGACCAGATTATGGCGGTGTGCAGCCTTGCGCTAAAGGAGGCGGGTGCGCTCCCCGGTAACACGCTGGTCGCCACCGTAATGAGCAACATGGGCCTGCACGTTTTTTGCAGAGAACATGGGATTCATCTGCTCTGTACCGACGTCGGCGACCGCAATGTGCTGGAAAGAATGCGCGAAAATGGCTATCACATCGGCGGAGAGCAGTCCGGGCACATGATTTTTCTGGCGCACGCGACGACCGGGGATGGGCAGCTTGCCGCCCTGCACCTGCTGCAAAATCTCGTTCGCTCTGGGATGAAAGCGTCCGAGCTGGTGGCGGGATGCCGCCGTTATCCGCAGGTGCTCGTGAACGTTAAATTGGCGGACGCCGCACAGAAAGAGGCTGTCATGCAGTGCCCTGAATTATGTCAGGCGATCGCCGACGAAGACGCGTCACTGCGGGGGAGAGGCCGTGTGCTCGTGCGCCCGTCCGGCACAGAAAACTTAATTCGTGTGATGGTGGAAGCGGAAACACGGGAAGAAGCGCAAAATTCCGCGAATAAACTGTCAAATTTAATAAACAAATCCATAGAAGAATAATATTTGCAAAGTAATGTGCATAAAACACTTGACAAATCCAGATTGAGGAACGTATAATAAACAAGGAGTTTTATGATGCAGTATGAAACAGTGCCGCATACTTCCCTGACCGATGAGGAATTATGTACGATGACCGCCGCAGGCGATGCATCGGCAGAAGAGACGCTTGTCATGCGCTATTCCCGTCTGGTGCGGATCTGTTCGCGCCTATACTATCTGGCGGGCGGCGATGGGGAGGATCTGATTCAGGAAGGAATGCTCGGCCTGGTCTCTGCGATCCGCTCGTATGACGCGGCACAGGCAGCCAGCTTTCACACCTTCGCTGAAGCCTGTATCAAAAACCGACTCCTTTCCGCTGTCAAGGCGGCAACCCGGAATAAGCACTCACCATTGAATCATTATCTATCCTTTGACCCTTCTCTTTTTGACGGGCAGTATGACCAGAGTGTCTATGGTGCAAACCTCCGTCCGGCTGATAATCCGGAGGATTTGCTTATTGATAGAGAGGATATTCAGGAGCAGACCACTGCCCTGAAGCGTCGACTGTCCGGTCTGGAAGCACGGATTCTGGATCTGTATCTAATCGGGTTATCCTATGCCGAAATTGCGGTCGAGATCAACAAATCACCAAAATCTGTTGATAACGCTGTGCAGCGTATTCGACGCAAGGTAGGGCGGCAATTTTCCACTGGCGGTACCAGCGAAAGCTGATCGCAATATTATTTTGATGACCCAGCACGAACGGTATTTTCCGGATTCTGGGCAGACAAGCAAAGAGAGGGTATTATCATGTACGAAGACAAAACTTTGGTATGTAAGGAATGTGGGCAGGAGTTCGTGTTCACCGCCGGTGAGCAGGAGTTCTATGCAGAGCGTGGATTTCAGAATGAGCCGCAGCGTTGCAAGACCTGCCGCGATTCTCGTAAGGCCATGTCCCGTGGGCCCCGCGAGTACTTTACCGCTACCTGTGCCGCTTGCGGCGGTGAGGCGAAGGTTCCCTTTGAGCCCAAGTCCGATCGTCCCGTGTATTGCAGCGAGTGCTTTGCACGCATGCGCGAGGAAGGCTAATTTTAGTTAGCTGAATGAACAGGCTGCCGTATACCAATCTGAAAAGATGGTATGTGGTAGCCTGTTTTTTTATTGTCGATTGCATTTACCGCACGTTTGCGGTATGATATGGGATAGAATACCAACAGAAAACAGGAGGGATATTTATGCGCGACGGTTTCGTGTCGGTTGCGGCCGGTACGCCCCAAATTAAGGTTGCTGATTGCAGACATAACGCGGAGGTCTGCTTTGCGATGATGCGTGAGGCGGCGGGGCAGGGGGTACGTGTGCTCTGTCTGCCCGAGCTGTGCCTGACAGGGTACACCTGTGGCGATCTCTTTTTGCAGGATACCCTGCTTTCCGGCGCGGAGGAGGCGCTTGCGACAGTCTTGAAGGCGACGTGCCACCTGGATATGATCACGGCGATTGGGCTGCCGGTGAAGCAGGGGAACAAGCTATATAACTGCGCCGCTGTTCTGCACCAGGGCACGATTCTGGGCCTTGTGCCGAAGCGCTATTTGCCGAATTACGGCGAATTCTACGAAGGGCGCTGGTTTCATCCCGCCCCGGACGAAAACACCGTCATTGACTTTCTGGGGCAGAAGGTCTGTTTTGGCGCGCGGCAGCTGTTCCGGTGTATTTCCATGCCGGAGCTGACCATTGGCGTCGAGCTGTGCGAGGATTTATGGGCGGTTACCCCGCCATCGAATCGGCTTGCGGAGGCGGGGGCGACGGTAATATTGAATCTATCCGCATCGGACGAGGTCATTGAAAAGGACAGCTATCGCCTGCAGCTCGTGACAGGCCAGTCGGCACGGCTGGTGTGCGGGTACATTTATGCAAACGCCGGGGAAGGGGAGTCCACAACCGACTTAGTGTTCGCGGGTCACAACATGATCGCGGAAAACGGTGCGCTGCTTGCGCAGCGCCGGTTTGCCGCAGGCCTCACGACGGCGGAGCTGGATGTGGCGCGCCTTGTGTACGAGCGGCGGCGAATGAATACCTTCCCGGATCGGCAGGGGGACTGCGCGGTGCAGGCATTCTCCATGGAGCTCACGGAGACGGCCCTGACGCGCTATATCACTGCCACACCATTCGTTCCGCAGGACGACGCGGAGCGCGACGTGCGCTGTGCGGAAATCCTGCGTATTTCCGCCTTTGGGCTGAAAACCCGACTGGAGCACACCGGCGCGCAGAGCGTTGTCATTGGTCTTTCCGGCGGGCTTGATTCGACGCTTGCCGTTTTGATCGCGACCATCGCGATGGGGCTGCTGGGGCGGCCCGTCACCGATATCATCGGGGTTACGATGCCGTGCTTCGGCACGACGGACCGCACGCGCGATAATGCCGTCGCGCTCGCAGAGCGGCTGGGCGTGACGTTGCGCCGCATCGATCTATCGCACACGGTGCGTGCACACCTTGCAGACATCGGCCACCCGATGGAGCAGCATGACGTCACCTTTGAAAACGCGCAGGCGCGGGAGCGCACGCAGGTGCTCATGGATCTCGCCAACCAGACCGGCGGGCTGGTCGTCGGGACGGGTGACCTGTCTGAACTGGCGCTGGGCTGGGCAACCTATAACGGGGATCACATGTCTATGTACGCGGTCAACGCGTCCATACCAAAGACGCTGGTGCGCCATCTGGTGCGCTATGTCTGCCACGACAAGGCGGACGAGGACGCGCGCCTGTCCCATGTCCTTTCGGAAATACTGGATACCCCTGTCTCTCCGGAGCTGCTGCCTGCCGTGGGCGGGGAAATATCACAGAAGACGGAGGAGCTGGTCGGGCCCTATGAGCTGCACGATTTCTTCCTCTATTACGCCATCCGCTGGGGTTTTTCACCGCGCAAGGTACTGCGTCTGGCGGAGCATGCGTTTGCCAGAACGTACGAGCGCGCTGTCATCCTCAAGTGGGAAAAGGAATTTTACCGCCGCTTTTTTGCCCAGCAATTTAAGCGATCCTGCCTGCCGGACGGGCCTAAGGTCGGCTCGGTTACCCTCTCCCCGCGCGGCGACTGGCGGATGCCGTCCGATGCGGTGGCAAACCTATGGCTTTCTGAGCTGGAGGAATTGGATTTGTGAATCAATATTTAAATTTGTTTCTCACCTTTGCCAAAGTCGGTGTAACCACCTTCGGCGGCGGGTATGCCATGCTGCCCATACTGCAACGTGAGCTGGTGGATAACCGCGGCTGGATTACGGAGGGGGATTTGAACGACTATTTCGCCGTTGCGCAGTGTACGCCGGGGGTCATCGCTGTGAATACCGCGACCTTTACCGGCTACCGTATCGCCGGGAATCTGGGCGGTATCGTGGCGACCTTGGGGTTGTGTTTCCCGTCCATCGTCATCATTGTGATTATCGCAACATTTTTGAGCAATTTTGCGGATATTCCCGCCGTGGGGTATGCGCTTGCGGGCATTCGCGCCGGAGTCTGCGCCATTATGATACCGGTTGTGATTCGCCTGGCGCGCAACTCCATTGTCGACTGGGCTTCCGGCCTGATCTTTATTGCCGCCGTGGTACTCGCCGCGTTTGTGGGCCTTTCCCCGATCATTGTGGTGATTCTTGCGGGCGTGTGTGGCTATGTAATACGCACGTTACGCGACCGGCGCAAATAATACAGTATGAGGCAGTCTCTTTTCTAAAAAGACTGCCTCATATGCGCTGTATATAAATTCGACAAAACACGCGAATTAACTTGTCTCAAAGGTCTGCAAGTGCTCATTATTTAAGGGAATATCAAAGTATTCAAACATGAAATTGCGAAAAGATTTTGCAATTTCCGAAAGGTGCGCGTTCTTTTTACAGCACATCAGTATGGTCTGGCTCTTGATGATGTCTTCAATGTTAACTAATTTTACCCTACTGTCCGTCAGATACTCCGACACATTACCTTCCGGGGCGAAGCCAATCGCCATGCCTTCCGCTATGAGTTGCTTTTGGGAAATGGTACTGGTCGTTGTAAAGCGGATATGCGGCATAAACCCGGCCTGCTGGCATAGGCGAATGGTCGCATCATAAACGCGCTTAGTGCTATTGAGCAATATGAATGGCTCCTCCTTAATTTCATGCAGTCTGACGGAGCCGCGACTTGCAAGCGGATGATCCGCGGGCAAGAATAACGCCATTTTTTCTTCCAAAATAGGTATACCATTACATTGTGGAGCCGCCCCGTTGTCTGGGCAAATAATCATGTCAAATGCCGAGACATCTGTGTTTTCTGAGAGCTCATTTTGACAATTGATGGATATTTGCACCTTTGGATTGCTTTCGGCAAATAGTTTTAACGGTTCCAGAATGAGTGAATGCGACACAAAAACACCGATGGACAATTTCCCGAAATTCTGCTCGGAAAGTCCTGTGACGATCGTGGTTGTGGCATAGAGATGATTGAGTACTTTCTGCGCCCCAGTGAGAAATATCTTTCCTTTTTCGTTCAGGAAAATTCTATTTCCAATACGATCAAAGAGTGGGGTATTGAGTTCCTCCTCTAATTTGTGTATAGTCTTGGAGAGGGCAGGCTGTGAGACATGGAGGACTTGGGAGGCTTGTGAGAGGCTCTGCGCTTCGGCCACCTGAACAAAGTACCGTAATTGCGTCAATTCCATGACCATCCTCCTGACGATTTAAATATTCGTTGAAACAGCATTAGTATACACTATTTTTTGAAAAAATGCAAATCACGCCGACAGGCGTATTCTATTTTCGATACTGGGAAAATGCCTTTCTCGCACCGGCCATCTCGGCAGAGGAGAGCAGTACACCGCCGCCCGCAAGGCGGGTGTAGTAGGTGAGCTGGGCAACAAATTCCATCTGCTGCGCCACATCAAACGCAAAGGACAGTGTGCCGCCGACCGCCAGAAGGCCATGGTTACCCAGCAGGCATGCGTTCACCTCGTTACCCATCGCCGCCCACGCCGCTTCCGCCAGTTCTGGGGTGCCGAAGGGATGGTAGCGCGTACAGGGCACCTCGTGTCCTGCATAGGCAATCAGATAGTGAATCTGTTCAATGGACCAATGCATGCAGGAGAGAACAGTTGCAAAAAGGGAGTGGGTATGCACCACGGCCCCAACGTCGGGACGGTTTCGATAGAGGATACAGTGCAAATCAAGTTCGCTGGAGGGCTTGCGGCTACCGTCTACAATTGTGCCGTCAGGGTCGAGAATGACCACATCCTCCGGGCTGGTTGCAAAATAATCCATGCCGGACGGGCTGATGGCAAGCAGGTTTTTTGACCTGTCAAAAACGCTGATATTACCAAAGGTACCGGTGCTGAGCCTGGAGGTCACCAGTTTTTTCCCGTATTCTACCACTTGCTCGCGTTGCTCCTGCAGCAGCATGTCGCATCCACTCCTTTTTTGATTCTTTCTTCAAAAAGCATACGGGATTTGTGCAAATAAGTCAATCCCAAGATTGACATGCCTGCAAAAGAGCCATAAAATATAGGAAGTCATGAAAAGAGAGGAAGAACACAATGGAATGGGAACGACTGGCGTGTCAACTGCGCTGCGTGTCGGCGTATCAGAACATTGCGGGGACAGAGCGCATGCACACCTATCTCGTGCTTTTGGATGCACTTGTAGCGGGGGACGGTGCCACTGCGGCGCAGGCATACACAAAGATTTTTTATGCACTGCATCAGGAGGGGTATCCGGGCATGGGTGCATGGCTCTATGACAAGCTGCGGTATGAGCGCGCGCCGTTTCCCGACATGCTGGAGCGCGGCGACACGGATTCGGCACTGACCGCCGCGGCGGAGCAGGATATTGCCTGTTTTGTCGCCATAGCGGAGCTCGATGCCGCCGCGGTCAAAAAGCGCATTACGGAAACAGTTTCACCCGTTATGGCCCAGACGGTTGCCGCTTTGCCGCTCTGGGAACGCGGCGCGCCCTTTGACTATGCGCAGCTGATGGAGTTCTATCGCCGCAACGGCGCGGGACTCTTTGCCCAAAGCCGCGCGTTTCTCTGGCAGGCGGGGCGGCTGCTGCCGGTGAAGGAGCCGGACTGTCCCGCTGAGGAGGCGCTGCTCGGCTACGAAATGCAGCGTGAGCAGGTCGTCGCCAACACGCGCGGGCTGCTCGCGGGTCACATGGTCAACAATGTGCTCCTGTTCGGCGACAGCGGAACGGGCAAATCGGTCACGGTAAAGCATCTGCTCAGCATTCCGGAATTTACAGACTTACGCCTGATCGAGGTGCAGCGCGAGGAGCTCGGCGATCTGCCCGACCTCATCCGCATGCTGCGCGGCAGACGCTATAAATTCATCCTGTTTATCGACGATTTGGCCTTTGATCAGGACGACCGCACCTATTCCATGCTCAAAACCGTACTGGAGGGCGGGCTGGAGCCGCGCCCTGCCAACGTCGCGGTGTACGCCACATCCAACCGTCGGCATCTGGTGCGTCAGACCTTCTCCGACCGGCGCGGGGACGAGGTGGACGCTTCAGAGACGATACAGGAAAAAACGTCACTCTCCGACCGCTTCGGCCTGCGCATTCCGTTCCTGTCCCTTAATAAGGCAGAGTTTCTCAGCCTGACGGAGCGCATGGCGGAGTGCAGCGGCATTCAGATGGACGCGGAGGAATTGCGCGCCCTTGCGGTGCGGTGGGATATGCATCATCCGGGCCGAACGCCAAGGATTGCGCGGCAGTTTATCGCAAGCTTGACGATTTAGCTTGCAGTGCACTTTGCCACATCAATGGCGAGCACGATCATCAGGCACAAAAGCGTATCCTCTTCCCGTGCGATATCCATCACGTAGGTGTCGGTCATGCGGAAGAGTTCCTTGGAAGCGGCCATTATCTGCCTGCCTGCCGGGTCGCGAACGTCGTAATCCCATTGCATGAGGTTTCCGTTAATCTCCCAACCGTTGCAGTCGAGCGTAAATTTCGGGCGAAAAAAGGTGAGCTGCTTACGCAGGCAACCGATATAGCTGTTGCCGATATAGAGTGCGAAGCGCGAAAGGAAGGTGAGCAGCTCCTCTTTCACCGTGCCGAGGTGGTTTTCCTGCGCGTCGTAAATTTCAAGCCTATGGCCCCAGGAGAGCTTGCCCTTGACCACAAAGACAGTATTACCCGCCTCGTCATAAATATCATAGCTATCGAACCATGAGAAGATGCGTTGCCGAAACAAAAGCTTCATAGATGCGTTCTCCTTTTTCTTCCAACACCTGTTATGCGGGTGTTTTTTGTATTGCCGTTGAAAGTGCCATCAGCAAGGTGATCAGAAGCTCCTTGCCATCCGCGCCGGTGGATTTCATGGCAAGATCCGTCTGCGCGGCAAGCGTCACCGCGCGCCGGCACCAGGGGAGGGAAAAACGCCGCGCCGACTGCATCAGCTTTTCGGCGGGATAGGCACTGCGCATACCCCAGAGCTGCATCAGATAGGACGCGTTTTTCCCGCGCTCAAACGCCAGCCGTGCCGAATAGAGCTGTCGCAGCTGTTTGCCGAGCACCGCGAGCAGCTTGATGGGGGACTCCTGCATATGCAGCAGATCGCCCAGCACCGCGGTGGCCTTGTCAAACTGTCCGACCGCAATGGCGTCGGTCATCTGAAAGACCACCGCGTTAATCTGCGGCGTCGCAACCGCGTCAATCTCCGCGCGGGTCACACGACGCTGCGTTGCGTAAGCGCCGATTTTTTCTATCTCGGAGGCCAGCGTATGCATCAGGTCGCCGCAGAGAAAAATCAGATATGTGGCGTCCTCCGTGTCAATATCGTGATCCAGCGCACGAAAGCGGCGGGCAATCCAGTCGAGCAAATCCCCCTGCCTCTGCCGCTGAAAGGGGACGACGCACCCCTTTTCCTTTAGCAACGCCGCGAGCTTGGTGCGCGCATCCGACTTGTATGCGATGAGGTCGTAGATAAAAATCAGACAGATGTATTCCGGCAGATCTTCCAGCACGCTGCACAGCGCCTCCTTATCGCCGGAAAACAGGTCGTAGTCGCTCACCAGAACCAGCGTGCGGCTACTCATCATGGGCAGGCAGTCCACCAGCGCTTGCAGCTTTTTGGGATCGAATTGCTTTCCGTCCAGGGTGTGAAGGTTAAACTCCGCGGTATCATCCGGTAGAAGTTTTTCACGGATTTCTCCCAGATAGAAATCGCGCAGATAGGCCTCCTCACCATGAAAGACATAGAGCTGTCCCAAAGTGTCTGTGGCAAGGGCTTTTTTTAGGGCCTTGAAGCTTGCCTGGTCATCCTTTGCCTTTGGCGGCATAGCGGATCGTCCTTTCTATCTTGTTATCTGATCGTAAATGTTATGTTCCCCATCCGGTCGGTACGGTATACAGTACAGCCGCGCTCGGCAAGTCGGGCAAGGGTCTCGTCCGCCGGATGCCCGTAGGAATTCCGCCCGACCGAGATGGCGACGTATTCCGGCAGCGTTACGTCGAGCAGCTCCTCCGATGTTGCGTATTTGGAGCCGTGGTGCCCCGCAATGAGCAGCTCAATGTCGGGCAGATCACCGTATTTGATCAGGCGGCGCTCAATGGTGCTGTCCATGTCGCCTGTGATCAGCACGTCAAAATCCCCGCTGCTGCAGAGCAGAGATAGCCCTTCCTCATTCGTCTTACCCGCGCCGAGGGGCGCGTAGAGCCGGAGACTTACGTCATCGCCAAACGTGACGGTGGTATCCTCCTCGATTATGATAAGAGGAATGTCACGCTCCGCCGCGCGTTCCGTGATCTCATCCTGTAGCGCGAGCGGCTCCTGCACAGCCGGGAGTACGATACATCCAACGTCAATCCGGCTGATAAACTCTGCCACGCCGTTTGCGTGGTCGGTGTGACAGTGGGTCAGGACAAGATAATCCAAGTGACTGCTCCCCATGCTCTGCAGATAATCCGCCGCGATATCCCCCGCGCTGCTCTGTCCGTTCCCGCCGCAGTCGACCAGGACCGTCTGATTCCCGGAATGCAGGATGAGACTTTGCCCCTGTCCCACATTCAAAACGGTGACGGTAAGCGTCCCGGCGCGCATGGAGAGCACCTGAAAGGTGAGTGCGGCGCAGAGCGCCAGCGCACAGGCCGCGGCCGGTACGCACAGCCGCCGCAAGGTTACTTTGCGGCGCAGAATAACGCGGTACAGGAGGTAGAGCAGAAACACCGCATAACTAATATAGAGCCAGAGTTTCAGATAAATGCCCTCTGTTGAAACCGCCGCAAAGGGGATGCGTGCAATCCGCGTCACCACGAGACAGATATAGCGCACGGGAATGCTGGTGAGAAACGCAAACGGCGCTGCCAATGCCGGCGATAGTATGCCGAGCAGGGCGGTGAACAGTCCACCCAAAAAGACGAAGGACACCGCCCAGAGCGTCAGTAAATTGGTGACGGGCGAGAGGATGGAGAGGGTGCCGAAATAGTATGCGGTCAGCGGCGTGGTAAACAGCATTGCGCCAATTGTCGTGGAAAGACTGCCAAAGAGAAAGGCCAGCGCCTTGTTGCGCCATCGGCGGGATACCGTTTCCGCTTTCCCGGAAAAGGGCGCCATCCATTTGGTATAGAGTGGCTGCGTGAACAGGTAAATCCCCGCGACAGAGGCAAAGGAGAGCTGGAGGCTCACGCTTGCCGCGGAAAATGGGTTGGACGCCAGTAGAAGCATCAGCACGGCAGACAGGGAGGTGGCGCGGTCGTCCTCCCTGTGGAAAAGCGGTGCGAGCAGGAGAAACACCTGCATGAACGCCGCGCGCATGACCGAAGGCGTCCCGCCTGTCACAGCGGCAAAGAGCAGCACCAATACGATACCGGTCACCGCGGCGAGTCGTCGCCTGCGGGAGAGGAGCGTTGCGACAAGACCTGCAAGGAACGACACATGCATCCCCGACACCGCCACAACATGGGCCACGCCGCTGCGCTGCATTGCGGTGTACAGACTGCTGTCCAGCCCCGTTTTGTCGCCCGTCAGAATCGCGGTGATAAAGGGCGCAGTGTCGGCGGAGAACACTGCGGAGATGCTCACTTTGATCTTTTCAGCGATTACTACGGGGAACGCGGAGAGCGGAATATGCGCCGGATGGTCCACTGTGAGTTCCTCCGCGCTTGCCAGCAGAAAGATCCCTTTTGCTGTGTAATAGTCGGTCTCCTCCCCGTATAGCTCGGTAGAGGTATTAAGCTGAAATGTACCGGAAATCTGATCGCCCGGCGTGAGGGAAGCGTATTCCTTCGGGAGCAGCAGGCTTGCCTTGGTCGTGCCGCTGCCGGTCGGTAGTCGGACAGTCAGTGTACAGCCGTAAGTTGTCGTGCGGGGAGAATCCAGCGCGCGTGCCGTCGTGGTCACCGTCTGCCCGTCGAGGGCTTCGGCGGGGGCGTATTGGGTCTGGTAGTACAAAGACGACCAGAGGAAGCCCGCCGCAAGGCCAAAGCAGATCAGCGTCCAGCGCAGCCGCCGCTTGCCGCGTAGCGCCAGTCCGGGGAGGAAGGCGGCGGCAGAAATCAGCCCGAGGGGGAGCCAAAGACGGGCCGGAAAGAGGTAGACAGCCAGAAGGATAGCCGCGGAGAAGGGAAGCGCAAAGGCACAGAGCTTACGCATGGCAAGCCCGCGCAGCGGGGAAGGGGCGCAGTGCAATCGTCATACCAATGTCCCTTTCTCTCTTTTTTCTCTATCGTTCTACAAAAATTGTACCAAAAAATACGTTGGAAGGCAAGCGCTCTGTTGTGTGGGCAAACACGTGCGAAATGACATAGGATGTTTTACAAAACAGGGGAGGGATCGCTTTGTTTACCGTAATCCCGTACGACCGCAGACGCGCGCTTACCTACGCCCATAAATGGGCATACGGGCGCAACCCGGCCTACTACAATTATGATGAGATCGGAGGAGACTGCACCAATTACGCGTCCCAGTGCCTCTACGCGGGCACGGGAATCATGAATGACACGCCGACCTACGGCTGGTACTACTTTGACGCAAATAGAAAATCGCCCGCATGGACGGGCGTAAATTATTTTTACACTTTTATGACCCGCAAGGAGATTTCGGTTGGGCCGTTCGGTGTGGAGACCAATCAAAATCTTGTCCTGCCGGGTGATTTTGCCCAGCTCCGATTCAACGAGAAGGATGCGGATGCCTTTGGGCATACTCCGATCATCGTCTCGGTTGGACGTATCCCCAGCCTGCGCAACATTCTTGTCGCCGCCCATACATACGATACCGATTTTCGCCCGCTGAGCACCTATCAGACAGAGGAAATTCGATTTATTCACATTCTGGGCGCGCGCAAATACACCGACGGGTAGCGCAATTACTTTTTCCTCTTCACGTTTCCCAGCGGGTTTGCCTGCGCGGCGGTACGCAGGTTTTCGTTGTCCACGTGTGTGTATATCTGCGTGGTATTGAGGTGCTCATGCCCGAGCACCTCCTGTAGCGTACGCACGTCAACGCCGTTTTGCAGCATGAGTGTCGCGGCGGTGTGGCGCAGCTTGTGGCTGGAAAACTGTGTGCTGTCAAGTCCCGCTTTTTTCAGGCGTTGTTTTACCATATAATGAATACCATCCGTCGTCATGCGTTTGCGCGTGCGGGAGAGAAAGAGCGCGTTTGGGTCGCTTGCCGCCGTCGTATCGCGAACCGCCAGCCAGTCGTGTATGGCGGTCAGGCATGCGGCATTTAAAAAGACAATACGCTCTTTGTTGCCTTTGCCGAGTACACGGAGCTGGTCGCCCTGTATATCCTTTAAATTTAAACCGGCAAGTTCAGAAATTCGTATCCCGCAATTGAGAAACAGGGTCAAAATACAGTAGTCACGCTCCTTGTTTGTACCGTCCACATGTTCGAGCAGTGCCAAACTCTGCTCTAGAGAGAGATACCGTGGCAGCGATTTTCTCTGCCGGGGCGAGTCCAAATCCTGCATGGGGTTATGATCGAGGCGCTTAGCCTTATTGGTGAGATATTTATAAAATGAGCGGATGGTGGAGATTTTTCGCGCACGGCCGGCGGCACCGAGGGCGCGGTCACGGCTGAGATAATTCATAAAGGAATACACGTCGGTCAGCGTCACGGACGCAATGAGATCCAGGGTGACGTCGGAGATATCAATTTCGTCAAAAGGCGTTTGCCGCGGCACAAGTGATTTTTCCAGCTTGAGAAAACGGAAAAAGGTGCGCAGATCAAGATAATACTCATCCACAGTTTTAGGCGAATGACCTTGAATCGTCTCATGATAGCTCAAAAAGTCCCGCAGAATCTGCGGCGTATCGTCCTGTAAGCGCTGCACGATGAAAAGCCCCCTCCCTCCAACTCAACAAAATCTTTATTTTGTTGAGTTGGTAGTATTTTTGCAAACCACACCCTCCTTCTGATATTTTTTCGTCCGCGGGCGAATACTAACGTTCACCAGAAGAAATGAGGTGTGTTTCCATTGAGCCTGATTGCCTGTACCAGCCACTGTGTCTACCAGCAAAACGGATATTGCAGTTTAGAGCGTATTGCGTCCTGTGGTGAGCCGTGCGCGGAGAATCCCTGTGTACACTTCGTGCCGACCGTGAAAAAAACCGGCGTCACAGGATCGCCGCAAGCGCCTCTCGAATATTCCGCACGCGAATAAGGTGCAAACCATCCGGTTCAGCGAGTCGCTTGTTATGTTCCATTGGAAGCATGCATTTGGTAAAGCCCATACGCTGAATTTCGGAGAGGCGCTGGCCCAGTGCCTGTACGGAGCGCAGCTCTCCGGTGAGCCCCACTTCCCCGACGACTGCCAGATCGCCGGGGATCACCTTGTCCCGAAAGCTGGATGCAAATGCCAAAATCATAGCCAGGTCCGCCGCAGGCTCTTCCACGGTCAGACCGCCGATCACGTTGATGTATGCGTCACAGCTGCCCACCAGCAATCCGCCGCGTTTTTCCAGCACAGCAAGCAGGAGCATCGCCCGGTTTGGATCAAAGCCGTTTGCGGTTCTGCGCGGTATGTGCGAGGCTGTCGGCACCAGCAGGGCTTGTACCTCGGCGAGCACCGGACGCACACCCTCCATCACGCAGGTGACGCAGGTGCCCGGCGCGTCGGTCGGACGCCCCGCGAGCAGCATCTCCGAGGGATTCGGCACCTCGGCAAGTCCGCTGTCCTCCATCTCAAAGACGCCGATCTCGTTGGTTGCGCCGTACCGGTTTTTCGCCGCGCGCAAAATGCGGTAGCTGTGCTGCCGCTCTCCTTCAAAATACAGCACGCAGTCTACCATGTGTTCCAGGACCTTGGGCCCCGCGATGGAGCCCTCCTTATTCACATGCCCGATGACAAAGACGGTGATCCCCTGCCCTTTCGCAATCTGCATCAGCGCCATGGTGCAGTCCTTCACCTGCGCGATGCTCGCCGGTGGCGACGGGAGCGCACTATTGTAGAGCGTCTGAATGGAGTCGACAATCAGCACATCCGGCTTGCGCTCATTCACAGCCTCCACCACATCGCCAAGCTCCGTCTCTGCGAGCAGGTAGAGCGATTCGCCACGTACATTGAGCCGCTCCGCGCGCAGCTTAATCTGCCGCTCCGACTCCTCACCGGAGACGTAGAGCACCGTTGCAAAGCGGCAGAGGCTATCGCAGATTTGCAGCATCAGAGTGGATTTACCGATCCCCGGCGCGCCGCCCACCAGCACCAGCGAGCCCTGTACCGCCCCCCCGCCGAGCACGCGGTCAAGCTCCTGCATGCCGGTTTGAAAGCGTAGCTCGGTACCTGCCGGTACCTCATCCATCCGCTTTGGGGTGCTACGCGCCATCCCGGCGGTATTCCCGCGCGTGGCGGCACCATTTTTTGATTTGCTCTGCGCGGGCTGCTCCACAATGGTATTCCACGCCCGGCAGGCGGGACACTGCCCCGCCCACTTGGCAAGCTCATTGCCGCATTCCGTACAGTAAAACAATACCTTGGTCTTCATCCATCCAGCTCCTGTTCCGTTGCATCTCGCTGATATTCCAACCACGACGACAGCAGCGCCGTGGCAATTTTTGTCTGGTATTCGGCTGTTTGCAGCAGCGCGTCTTCCGCTTGGTTTGACAGAAAGCCGCATTCAACCAGAATCGCGCGGCAGGTGATGTGGTTCATCAGATAGATGCTCTCCCCTATCTTCATCGCGACGCGGTCATTGTCCGGGTCGAGTGTCGCGCGCAGCGTATCCTGTGTCGTCAGCGCAAGGGGGAGGCTGAGCTCCGGGTTGGCGTAAAACACCTGCGCGCCGTGTGCGCTGGCACTGGTAAAATTATTTTGATGGATGCTGATGAGCGTTGCGTTTGGATACTCCTGTATCTGGGCAACGCGGTTGATTAAATCCGTCTTTTTCCGCTCCCGCGCTGTTTTCGCATCCGCGTCGTGTAGTGAGGTATCCTCCGTCCGCAGCACAACCGGCGATATCCCATATAAACCACAGATTGCGTCAAGTTTCAGGGCAATGCTGAGGTTAATCTGACTTTCCGGCACACCGCTAACGGAGACCGCCCCCCCGTCTTCTCCGCCGTGTCCCGCGTCAATAATAAGCTGCTCCTCCGGAAAGCGAACCGAGGAGAGTGCGCTCTTACTGGTATCCCTGCGCAGGTACACCGTAAACAGACTGCCGCAGACGAGCACAGCCAGAATGATCATGATAAAGCGTTTTTTCATGCCAACACATCCTTCCCTATCGTACTGTTATGAGGAAAGCATGTGCGGTATACCGCAGTTATGATTATAGCATACATCATGGGAGAATGCTTCTACAAAAAAATTCTGCCGCTGTTTATGCAATTTTCCAGCATACCGGGTTGGATTTTTCGTGCTTTGGCGCTTTTTCCGCCCGTACGAGCCGGTTACCGTCTGCCCGCTTCCTTCATATATGCATAAGATACTTTGAAAGAGGAACCAACCTCTTCCATTCCTTATTGTGAGGAGGATCATACCATTGAGCTTTTTTAATTCTGAAGTACTCGGAAATACACATGCAAACGCAAATACACAGTCAGGAGCCAATATGCAGTCAGGCGCGAACATGAACGCAGGTGCCAACATGCAGTCAGGAGGCAATGTGCAGTCCGGAGCAAATGCAAAGGCAAGCAGACCTACACAGACCTGCGACAAGGACAGTGGTACTATGCCGTCCTGCGCACCTCTGGCGGTACCTTATGTGCCGTTTCAGCAGAAGGGAGCTTCCAAATACGACCACACGGAGGCGCTCAACAACGGCACGCTCTTCCCTGCTTTGAATCTGCCGTTTCGGGTCAAGAGCCAGGCGGCCAACGTGGTTGACTGCGCCCTTTCTGAGCTGCAGGCGCTGGAATTCGTGCTCGCGGAGCTGAGCCTCTATCTCGACACGCACCCGGACGACGAGGAGGCGTTTAGTCTGTTCCAGCAGTATGCGGACATGGAGCGCGAAGGGCGGCAGCGCTACGAGGCGGCATTCGGGCCGCTAACCAAGGGGAGTGCCGGAAATTTTTCAACGTATCGCTGGTTGGAAGATCCCTGGCCTTGGAACTACCCTGAGGGAGGGAAAAAGTAGATGTTTTCATATGAGAAAAAATTGCAGTATCCGGTTAGAATATCCACGCCAAACCCCAAGCTTGCCTCGTTCATCATTACACAATATGGAGGGCCTTACACCGTCAGGCTACGATAATTAATAGCCGTTAACCAGTGCGTCGAGCACCTTGGAAGCGACGGTACCCGCCACATCCGAGCCGCTGCCGCCGTTCTCCACCAGAACGACAAACGCATATGGGGCGTCCTCATTGCGCAGGAATCCGGTAAACCACGCGTGCGGCGCATTGTTCCCCCCCACCTCTCCGGTACCGGACTTTGCGCAGATATCCATGCCGGGAAAACGGCCTGCGCCGTATGTCTCCGTAACGTTACGCGCCATCAGGTCAGCGAGTGTGCGCGCCGTACTTTCAGATATGAGTGTCCCGGTTTTCTGGGTGATTCCACCCGGCAGAGAAAATCCGAGGGCATTCTCCGTTTTCAGCACCAGCTTGGGCACCGCGGCTTTCCCGCCGTTTGCAATGGCCCCCATATAGACCATGAAGGAGCAGGGATTGATCAGGTCGTTATACTGTCCGACGCCAGCCCAGCCGAGACTCCCTTCACTCGCCCCGCTCAGCCCAAGGCTGCCCGTGGCGGTGCGTATGCCGCTGACCTGATAGGAGCTTGTAATCCCCGCCTGATCCGCGTACTGCGCGAGGGTATCGGCGCCCAGCTCGGCGGAGAGCTGCGCGAAAACACAGTTACAGGAGTTGGCAAGCGCTCCGCCGATATCCATGTCCCCGTGTGCCTTGGGGCAGGTAATGGTTGCCCCGCCGACCACCGTGCTCCCGGTACAGGTAAAGGAGCGGGAAAAGAGGTCGGGGAGCTGCTCAATGGCGGCGTTCATGGTGATTAATTTAAAGACAGAGCCGGGTACAAAGGTTCCTGAGAGAAAATGGTTGAGGTAGACGCCGTCCCAAGTCGTGTCTCCCTCGGTAATGGTGGGCGGACTCATCGGGTCATACGTCGGGGAAGAAACCATACACAGGACTTCCCCTGTTTCGTAGTTGTAAACGCCCACCGCGCCCTTTTTCCCGTTGAGCGCCTGATAGGCGATGTAGTTCAGCCGCGCGTCCAGCGTGAGATAGATATCCTGCCCGCTTCCGAGCGGTGTGTAGGCTCCGGTCAGCACGTTATATCCCGAAAGCTTGTCGGCAAACGCGGTCAGCGCCCCGGTTCCAATTTTACCCTCCGCATCGCCAACAGCGTGCAGGGTCGCCTTGCGCACAGCCTCATTGGCATAGAATGTTCGATTTCCGCTCTCGTCCACCCAGGAGAGCATATCGCCGTCCCGGTCAAAGATGCGCCCGACAGAGAGCTGCCCGGAGGTATTATAAAGGTGGCGGTTTGCGGCAAAGGAGACCCAGGAGCGCCCGTAGACAAAATACCGGCCGGTAAAGAGGACAAGCCCCACAACAAGCAACATGGCCAACAGGAAACAGACTGCGGCGCGCCGATCAATTTTCTTCATCAAAGTCCTCCCATTCTTCCGGGGCTGTGTCGCGCTGCGCAAGCTGCGGGTTTTCCTGCTCCGTTTTGCGCGGCGTTAAGCGGATGGCAAGGCTGGCGTTCGGACGGGTGTCGGTCGCCTTCAGAAAGGCGAGCAGCCCCCAAGAGCTGATCATGGCGGTTCCACCGTTGGAGACAAACGGAAAGGTCACACCGGTCATGGGGAGCAGATCCACCGCGCCGAAGACATTCAGACAGGTCTGGAATACCAACAGGGACGTCGCGGCGCAGGCCGCAATGGTGTAAAAGCTGGAGCGGCCCGTCCGGCAGGCGCGCACCGCGAATACGGCAAGGGTGACAATGCACAGCACTGCCAGAATCCCGATGATCAGCCCCCACTCCTCGCAGAGCATGCCAAAGACGAGGTCTGTATCCCCCATGGCGACCCGGTGGAGCCACCCCTCCCCCGGCCCGACCCCGATGAGACCGCCGGATGCGGCAGCCGACATGGTGCGCGTCTGCTGGAAGCCCGCGCCGACCGAGGCGTTTTCCCACGCGTGCCCCCACGAGGCCAAGCGCGCCCAGATATAGGGTCTTAACTGCAGGACGCCGAACACCCCAATCGCCGCGCCGCCGCAGATGAGGGCGAGGGTGGCGAAATCGCCGGAGCGCAGATAGGCGATCACAAGGAATGTGACAAAGAAGATTGCCGCCGTGCCGAAATCGCTCATCAGTGCGAGGCAGCCGATACATATCCCGGTCAGGATGATAAAGAGCCAGAGGTTGCGCTTTCGGTACAGGCGCTCCAGTGTGGCGGCACCTGCAAATATGTAGCATATTTTTGCAAGTTCCGACGGCTGAACGGAGATGCCGCCAATGGAAATCCAGTTGACCGCACCATTTTTTGCGCTCCCCAGTACCAGAGTGATGCCGAGCAGAACAATGGCACCGCCCGCCATCAGCCAGCGCATCTTTTGGGTGCGCTCCAGATCACGCAGCATGATACCAAGAATCAGAAAAAGAACGATTCCGATGATAATGCAGATGAGCTGCTTGTCCATCACCTCCGTATAGGAGGAGGCCGTGACCGCGAGGGACAGGGTGGACAGGAAAAACGCGATCAGTTCCATCTCAAAGCCCACCCGTTTCAGGGCGCGCAGCACCAGCACATAGGCCCACATGACGACGGTGAGGCACAGGAAACACAGCGGAATGATCGCCGTGACGTTACTTCCTTCGGAGATCATGAGCTGAACGGCCGTGAGAACTTGAAAGAGGGTGAGCAGCAGCAGTCTGCTCCACGGCGTTTTTGGGCTGATGTGCCGCCGCTGCCGCCGCTGGCGGTCCTTCTCCTCCGGGGAGAGCGGCAGTAAAACGGTCTCTACGCCGCCGAAGGATAGCACATCGCCGAACTCCACGGATTGCTGCCCATCGACGGCCTTGCCATTATGTGTAATGCCCGCCTTGGAGTCCAGATCATATATCGTCCACGTACCCTCCGAGCTGCGGGTCAGCGCGGCGTGCTGGCGCGAGACGCTGGGGTAGGAGAGCAGTACGTCGCTCCCCTTTCCCCTGCCCACAATATTCTCCCAGTGCGTCAGCGGGAGCTTTGCCCCGTTCGGGAGGTCTAAATAGGCCCAGATTTCCGCCTTATGCGGCACCGTAAGCAGGGAGCGGATGGAGCCGAGCAGAATGAGCAGCGCCAGAATTGGGAAAATGAAGCGTACAGTCGTGGTAAACCACGCCGTGCCCTCTGTATGCGCCGCAAAAAAAGCGGCGAGGTCGTCGAGCACTGCCAGTGATGATGTGAGCATGACCGTCATACAAGCCTCCCTTCTGCCGACAAAATAGTGTCACTTGTGGATAGTATAGCATGATATGAATTCATTTCAAGTACAAAAGTATGAAGAAATGGATACAAGAAACCGGCAGGCCAGCCTGCCGGTTTCTTGATGTGCTATTTAAATTTTACGGCAGTCCCATAGGCTATGACTTCCGCCGCCGCCTGCATGACCGCGGAGGATGCGTAGCGGATATTCACAATCGCGTCCGCGCCCAAGGCTTCTGCCTCTGCCACCATGCGTTTTGTGGCAATGGCCCGCGCCTCATTCATCATCTGCGTGTATGCCTTTAATTCTCCGCCCACGATGGTTTTAAAGCTCTGCGTGATATCCCGGCCGATGTTTTTCGACTGGATGGTACTGCCCTTCACAAGGCCGAGCATTTCCAGCTCTTTTCCGGTAATGTAATCAGTATTGACCAAGATCATCTTCTTCACCGCTCCTTATTTCTTGCATTCGTTCTGTTAGGACAAAAATTTGCACCCCGATCAGCGCCAGAAGCACCAGAATGACAATAATGCGCATGGCCGGCGGCAGTGGAATATACAGCAGGGCAATCAGATATGCCACCAAAGCCGCAACCAGAAGCACCGTAATGACAATCGGGGCAATTGCTTTCTTCCATTTCACAGGACGCCCCCCTTTGCGTAAGTCGCACGCATTTTACCGCAGACTGTATTCCCGCGCCGCCGCGATGAAATCCTTAAAGAGCGGATGCGTCTTGTTCGGCCTGCTCTTGAATTCTGGGTGAAACTGCACACCGACAAACCACGGGTGGTTTTCCAGCTCGATCATCTCCACCAGGCGTCCGTCCGGGGACAGTCCCGCGAGTGTGAGGCCGTTTTGCTCCAGAACATCCCGGTAGTCATTGTTAAACTCGTAGCGGTGGCGGTGGCGCTCGCTGATGGCATCCTGCTCATAGGCAAGAAAGGCCTTGCTCGTTTTGCTGGTGAGATGGCAGGGGTACGCGCCAAGGCGCATCGTGCCGCCGAGATCCGTAATATTGCGCTGCTCTAGCATCAGGTCAATGACGGGGTGCTCCGTATTTACACACAGCTCGCTCGAGTGCGCGCCCTCCAGTCCCGCGACATGGCGCGCGAATTCCACCACGGCCATCTGCATCCCGAGACATATGCCGAAAAACGGCACCTGATGTTCGCGCGCGTAGCGGATCGCCGCAATTTTTCCGTCAATGCCGCGGTCACCGAAACCGCCGGGTACCAGCACACCGCTACAGCGCTCCAGCACCTCCGCCGCATTTTCATCGTTCAGGCGCTCGGAATCAACCCAGAGAATGTCCACCTGAAGGCCGTTTGAAATGCCGCCGTGGGTGAGCGATTCGACCACCGAGAGATAGGCATCGTGCAGCGCAACGTATTTGCCGACGAGCGCAATGGTCACCTTGCCGGAGGCGCGTTTGGTCCGCTCGACCATTGCGCGCCACTCCGTCAGGTCCACCGGCGCGTGGGACAGGCCGAGGCGCTCTACCACGACGTCCCCCAATCCGGCTTCCTCCAGCATGAGCGGCACCTCATAGAGAATCGGAGCGGTCAAATTGGGAATCACATTGCGGGGTGGAATATTGCAAAAGAGGGATATTTTATGGATGATATCCTCCGGAACCGGATAATCAGAGCGGGCAATGACGACATCCGGCTGGATGCCAAGGGCGAGCAGCTCCTTCACGGAGTGCTGCGTCGGCTTGCTCTTGAGTTCATTGGAGCCGGGAATGGAGACGATCAGCGAGACGTGGATATACATCACATTCTGCCGCCCAACCTCGGCGGCAACCTGCCGGATAGCCTCTAAAAACGGCTGCGACTCAATGTCACCGACCGTACCGCCGATCTCCGTGATCACGACGTCCGCCTTTTCCGAACGGCCCAGCCGGTACACCGCCTCTTTGATCTCATTGGTGATATGCGGAATGACCTGGACAGTACCACCCAAAAAGGCCCCCTCCCTCTCCCTGTTCAGTATGGACCAGTACACCTTGCCGGAGGTGACGGAGGAATCCACCGTTAAATCCACGTCGGTAAACCGCTCGTAATGCCCCAGATCCAGGTCGGTTTCCGCGCCGTCTTCTGTCACAAAGACCTCCCCGTGCTGGTATGGGCTCATCGTGCCGGGGTCCACATTCAGATACGGGTCAAACTTCTGCAGGGTAACCTGAACCCCACGCTGCTTGAGTAGTCTGCCGAGCGATGCCGCCGCAATGCCCTTCCCTAAGCCGGACACCACGCCGCCGGTAACAAAGATGTATTTCACGTCCATGTAAACGAAACCCCTCCACACTACACTTAATCCTAATCATCAAATTCTAATTTTAAAGCCTCCGGCAGATTCCGTCAAGCGCAATCGCCGTTTTTCGTTTCTTTTTTGCAATCGGTTCAAAAGGCCAGATTGAAAAAGGCTTTTTTCCCGGGGTAACGGGCGGCGTCACCCAGCTCCTCCTCAATCCGCAGCAACTGATTATACTTCGCGACGCGGTCTGTTCTGCTCGGTGCGCCGGTTTTGATCTGTCCTGCGTTGACCGCCACGGCGATATCGGCAATGGTAGTGTCCTCTGTCTCGCCGGAGCGGTGGGAAACAATCGCGGTATATCCGGCGCGGTTCGCCATTTCAATGGCGTCGAGCGTCTCGGTCAGCGTGCCGATTTGATTGACTTTGATTAAAATTGAATTGCCTACCTTCTTCTGAATGCCGTCGGAAAGGCGCTCCACATTCGTGACGAACAGGTCGTCGCCCACCAGCTGCACCTTGTCGCCAATCGCCTTGGTGAGCATTGCCCACCCCTCCCAATCGGTCTCGCCCATGCCGTCCTCCAGCGAAACGATGGGGTATTTCCCGGCGAAATTTTTCCACATGGTGACCAGCTGGGTTTTGGTCATTGTCTTCTTGGCCTTTGGCAGATCGTAGCAGCCGGTCTCCTCGTTGTACCACTCGGATGAGGCGGCGTCAATGGCGATCATAAAATCCTCGCCCGGCTTGTAGCCGGCCGCCTCAATTGCCAGCATAATCATTTTGAGCGCGTCCTCATCCTTGTTCAGGTTCGGCGCGTAGCCACCCTCGTCCCCGACACCTGCCGCGGGCGTCCCGTTCTCTTTGAGTACCGTCTTGAGGGCATGAAAAACCTCCGCGCACATCTGCACACCCTTTTTAAAACAGCAGGCACCCACGGGCATGATCATAAACTCCTGAATGTCCACATTGTTGGTCGCATGCGCGCCGCCGTTTAAAATATTCATCATCGGCACGGGGATGGTTTTGGCGTTGACGCCGCCGATGTAGTTGTAGAGAGAGGTACCCAGCGACTCCGCCGCCGCCTTGGCGCACGCAAGCGAGACGCCCAGTATAGCGTTTGCGCCCAGACGGCTTTTGTTGGGTGTGCCGTCAAGCGCAATGAGCATCTGATCAATTGCGGTCTGGTCGAGCACGTTGACGCCGACGAGCGCCTCCGCAATTTCGTTGTTGACGTGCGCCACCGCAGTCTCCACACCCTTACCGAGGTAGCGGGTTTGATCGCCGTCGCGCAGCTCACACGCCTCATAGATACCGGTGGAGGCCCCGGACGGCACAGCGGCGCGTCCCACGACGCCGTCCTCCAGATAGACCTCCACTTCAATGGTTGGATTGCCACGGGAGTCGAGTATCTCCCTGCCGAGAACATCAACAATTTCAATGAGTTGCTTCATGCATACCGCCTCTTTCTTACGTGTTTCATTAGATGATCAGGCTGACGCCGTCCATCTCCTCCGGTTTTTCCAGCCCCATGATATCCAGCATCGTCGGTGCGATATCGGAAAGCCGCCCGTCGCGCAGCTGCACGTCCGCGCCGACCAGAATAAACGGCACGGGGTTTGTGGTGTGCGCGGTAAATGGCGCGCCGTCCGCTTCGGTCATCTGCTCCGCGTTGCCGTGGTCGGCTGTGATCAGGGTGATGCCGCCCATTTTAGAGGTCGCCTCCACCACTTTGCCGACACAGGCGTCCACCGTCTCCACCGCCTTGACCGCCGCCTCATACACGCCGGTATGTCCGACCATGTCGCAGTTTGCGTAGTTTAGAATGATCACGTCGTAAGCGCCGCTTTCAATCCGCCGCAAGACCTCTGCGGTTACCTCCGGCGCGCTCATTTCCGGCTTGAGGTCATAGGTTGCCACCTTTGGTGACGGGATAAGCGCGCGCGACTCGCCGTCGAATATGGTTTCCGCCCCACCGTTAAAAAAGAAGGTTACATGGGCGTATTTTTCCGTCTCCGCAATGCGCAGCTGTGTTAGTCCTAGGCGGCTGATGTATTCGCCAAAGCTGTCTTCGATCTCTGCGCGCGGGTAGGCAACCAGCACATTGGGCATGCTTGCGTCATATTCCGTCGTGCAGACAAAGGTCACATCGGGGATTGCTTCCGGGCGCTTCACGTCCGTAAGCGCGGGATCGGCAAAGCAACGCGTCAGCTCCCGCGCCCGGTCGGGGCGGAAGTTAAAGAAAATGATGGAATCCCCGTCGTGCACGCCCGCATCCTCTACACAGACAACAGGCACGACAAATTCGTCCGTTACGTCATCGGTGTAGGACGCCTCCAGCGCAGCAAGCGGATCGGGTTCAAATTCGCCCTTGCCGCGCACGATGGCGTCGTAGGCCTTCTGGACTCTATCCCAACGATTGTCGCGATCCATTGCGTAATAGCGGCCCATCACGCTCGCGATCTGGCCGATGCCAATTGTTTCGCACTGCTTCAGCAACGCCGCGACATAGCCGCGCCCGGAGGTTGGGACGACGTCGCGTCCGTCCAGAAACGCGTGGATATACACGCGCGCGATCCCCTGTTCCTTTGCCATGCGCAGCAGCGCATAGAGATGGGTGTTGTGGCTGTGCACGCCGCCGTCAGAGAGGAGGCCCATCAGATGCAGCGTCCCGTTATGCGCGCGGCAGTCGGACATGGCCTGCAAAAAAGCTTTATTCTTGAAAAAAGCGCCGTTTTCAATCTCCTTGCTGATTCGCGGAAGATCCTGATAGACCACACGCCCCGCGCCAATATTGGTGTGGCCGACTTCGGAGTTGCCCATCTGTCCGTCCGGCAGGCCGACATCAAGCCCGGACGCCGAAAGGTGACTGGACGGGCATTGCGACTGAATCTCATCCAGACACGGTGTGCTCGCGTTGCGCACCGCGTTTCCGGTCACGTCCTCCCGCAGGCCATAGCCGTCCATGATAATCAGCGTAGTCGGTGTCTTCATGCAATCACCTCGTCACTCCGTGGTCTGATTGGCTGCTTTGATAATCGCCATAAAATCCGGTACTTGGAGGGATGCACCACCGATGAGTCCACCGTCCACATCCGGCTGCGCAAGCAGCTCATAGGCGTTTTCCGTGTTCATGGAGCCGCCATACTGAATGGTGACGGAGCGCGCGATGCGCGCGCCATACAGCTGACGAATGACGGCGCGAATCTCCCTGCAGCCCTCACCCGCCTGCTCTGCGGTCGCGGTTCTGCCGGTTCCAATCGCCCAGATCGGCTCGTAGGCGACGATGACATGACGCACCTTCTCCTCCGGGAGACCGGCAAAGAGTGCCTTCACCTGATAGTGGATGACCTCCATGGTAAGGCCCATCTCGCGCTGCTCCAAGCTCTCGCCAACGCAGGCAATTGGGGAAAGGCCAACCTCCAGCGCGTGCTTTACTTTTTTATTGACGGTGAAATCCGTCTCATTATAATGTTGCCTGCGCTCAGAGTGGCCAATAATAACATATTTTACACCGATATCCTTGAGCATCTCGGCGGAAACCTCACCGGTATACGCGCCGTTTGACGCATAGTGGCAGTTCTCTGCGCCCACGCTGACGCTGCAGTCCTTGAACTGGCGCATCGCGGGGACAAGATTGACATACGGCATGCAAAGGACGACGTCACACCACTTCGGGCGACCGATCACCGCGCGCAGCGCCTCGGCAAACGCCTTTGTCTCGGAGAGCGTATGATTCATCTTCCAGTTGCCCGCAATGATCGTTTTTCTATAACGGCGATTCAAATCGCAACATTCCTTTCCTTTGTAGGGATGTATAAAATTTACATGTCCAGCAGACAGGTCACGCCGGGCAGCTCCCTACCCTCTAAAAATTCCAATGTAGCGCCGCCGCCTGTGGAGATATAGGTCATCCGCTCCGCATAGCCCATCTGGTCGACCGCCGCCGCGGAATCGCCGCCGCCGACGATGGTCACGCCTTCGCATTCCGACAGAAGCTTTGCCATGGATCGGGTGCCGCCCGCGAAGGCGGGGAACTCAAACGCGCCCATTGGGCCGTTCCAGATAATCGTTGCCGCATCTTTGAGTCCCTCTGAAAAAATTTCGACTGTTTTCGGGCCGATATCAAGCCCCATCAGACCATCCGGGATATCCTCGCCGGTGCATACGGGCGTTGCGTCCGCGCTGAATTCAGATGCCGCGAGATGGTCAACCGGAAGCAGCAGCGTTACCCCGCGCGCCTCGGCCTTCTGCATCATCTCTTTGGCGTACTCAATCCGGTCCGGCTCAAGCAGAGATTTTCCGACCGTATGCCCCTGTGCCTGCTTAAATGTGTATGCCATCCCCCCGCCGATGACCAGAATATCCGCCTTCTCCAGCAGCTTATTGATCACGCCGAGCTTGTCGGAAATCTTGGCTCCGCCGAGCACCGCCGCCATGGGGCGCATCGGCTTGCTCAGGGCATTGCCGAGCATATGTAATTCCTTCTCCATCAAAAATCCGGCCACCGCAGGCAGATAGGCTGCCACACCGCTGGTGGAGGCGTGGGCACGGTGTGACGCGCCGAACGCGTCGGACACAAAAATTTCAGCCATATCCGCCAGACGTTTTGCAAAAAGCGGATCGTTTTTTTCCTCGCCGGGATTAAAGCGGAGGTTTTCCAGCAGCATAATCTGGCCCGGCTGGAGCGCCGCGGCTTTGGAGACCGCCTCCTCTCCGACGATATCGGGTACAAACATCACCCCGCGCCCAAGCAGCTGGCCAAGACGAATGGCAACCGGCCCCAAGCTCAGATCCTGATCCCAAGATCCTTTTGGTTTGCCCAAATGGGAGCAGGCAACGATTGCCGCGTTATGCTCAAGCAGGTATTTAATCGTCGGCAGGGACGACATAATGCGCTTGTCGTCGGTAATCTGCCCGGTTTTTCTGTTTTGGGGCACATTAAAATCACAGCGTAAGAGAACTTTTTTGCCGTTCAGGTCGATATCTCTAATGGTCTTTTTACTATACTTCATAAAAAGCTCCTTTCATATCTCCCTCCCCAACGAGGTTTGGAAAATCAAGCTGTCGCAGAGCTTCATACGCCAAAATCGCGGCAGCGTTGGACAAATTCAGGCAGCGTGCCTCCCGTTTTACCGGAATACGAATACAGCGATCCGGGTACGCCATGCGCAGTGGTTCCGGCAGACCGGCCGTCTCTTTGCCAAAAATCAGGTAACAATCAGGTTCAAACCGAGCCGCAGTATAGGCTTGCGGCGCTTTCGTCGTCGCAAGCCAAATGTTATGCGCGTTTGCTCCGGTGGTCTGAAAAAATTCGACCAGATTTTTATGGACATGCAGATCTACCAAGTGCCAGTAATCCAGCCCCGCACGCTTCACCGCCTTGTCGCTGATGTCGAAGCCCAGCGGCTCAATCAGGTGCAGGTGGCAGCCGGTGACGGCGCAGGTGCGGGCAATATTCCCGGTGTTTTGCGGTATTTCCGGTTCAAAGAGCACCAAATGAATCATGAAAAAGGTCCAACTCCTGCATATTGATGTAATGCATATGTTTTTTGTCTAATTTTGGTGGCTGATACAGCTTTGCCTATGAGAAATATTGTATCGCACTTTTCCGCGAATTACAACACGAAAAGAGACCAAAAAGTTGTTAAAAACTTCTCAATCTATGCCAAATCGTTGGCATTACTGGTTTTCTTGATTTTACTTTATTTTTAGAAAAAATTGTGCTAAAATAGTGTCTACAGAAAAAGCCGATTGGGGAGGCATGAACGCATTGGACAGCAGTGAAAAACAAAAGCGAATTGTGGTGAAAGTGGGCACGTCTACCCTGACATGGGAAAACGGGAGCGTGAATTTGCACCACATCGACCTGCTCGCGCGTGCCCTCGCCGACCTGAAAGGCATGGGCCATGAGATTATTCTCGTCTCATCCGGCGCAATCGCCATCGGCGTTGGAAAGCTCGGAATGCAGGCGCGCCCGGATGAACTGCGCGTGAAGCAGGCCGCCGCCGCGGTCGGCCAGTGTGAGATGATGCATCTGTACGACAAGTTTTTTGGGGAGTACGGTCAGGTGGTGGCGCAGATTCTTCTCACGGGTGAGGACGTGGAGGACCCACTCCGCGCCGCGAGCCTCTACGCAACCTTTACCGCGCTCATGGAACTCGGATGCATTCCGATTGTGAACGAAAACGACTCGGTTTCCTCCGCTGAGATTGAGACAGGCACCGCCAAGGTGCTCGGCGATAACGACACGCTCTCCGCGGTCGTGGCAAGCCTCTGCAACGCGGATTTACTGATTCTCCTGTCGGATATTGATGGGCTTTATGATGACGACCCACGCCAGAATGCACAGGCTACCCTCATCCGTCGGGTGGAAGAGATCACGCCGGCGCTGCGCGAGGCCGCCGGCGGTACAGGTACATGGCGCGGTACGGGCGGTATGTGTACCAAACTAGCCGCTGCCGAGACCGCGATGGCCGCCGGTGTGGATATGGTCATAGCAAACGGCGGCCAAATGCATCTTCTGTACGATATTGTCGCGGGGAAAGAAGTCGGCACCCGCTTTGTTGCATGCAAAAAGAAAGGTGTGAGCTGAGATGACACAGCTGGAACAGCAGGGGCAGTGCGCAAAAGCCGCCGCCTCTGTGCTCGCGGTGACCGGCACCGCAAAGAAAAATGAGGCACTGGAGTTGATCGCCTCCGCGTTGGAGCGGCGCCGGGGTGAAATTCTCGCGGCAAACGCCGCCGATCTGGAGGCCGCGCGCGCGGCCAATATGCGCCCCTCCCTGCTTGACCGCCTGTCGCTGAGCGATGAGCGCATCGGTGGCATTGTGGAGGGGGTGCGGCAGGTCGCGGCGCTGCCCGATCCAATTGGAGAAACGGTGCGCATGACCACCCGCCCGAACGGCCTGACCATCGGCAAGCGCCGCGTGCCGATGGGGGTGATCGGTATGATCTACGAGGCGCGCCCCAACGTCACGGTGGACGCTGCGGTGCTGTGCCTTAAATCGGGCAACGCCTGTCTCCTGCGGGGCGGCAAAGAGGCATTTCAGAGCAATATGGCCTTTGTCGGCGTGATGCGCGACGCGCTTGCGGAAGCGGGCCTTCCCGCCGACTGCATCAATCTGGTGCAGGATGTTTCGCGTGAAAGCGCCACTGAGATGATGCACCTGACTGGTTATCTGGATCTGCTGATTCCGCGCGGCGGCGCGGGGCTCATCCGCTCCGTGGTGGAAAACGCCCGCGTGCCGGTGATTGAGACCGGCATCGGCGTATGCCACGTCTATGTCGACAAGGACGCCGACCTCGCTATGGGCGCGCAGATCATCAACAACGCAAAAACCACCCGCCCGTCTGTCTGTAATGCCGCCGAGTGCCTGTTGGTCCATGCGGCGGTGGCGGAGGAATTCTTGCCGCAGGCGTGGGCGCTGCTGCGCGAGAGCAATGTGGAGCTGCGCGGCTGCGCGGAAACCCAGAGGATTCTGGGCGACACGGTTGTCCCCGCAACTGAGCAGGACTGGGATACGGAGTTCGGGGACTATATCCTTGCGGTCAAGGTTGTGCAGAATGTGCAGGAGGCCATTGCGTTTATCAACGCGCACGGCTCCGGCCACTCTGAGTGTATCGTCACCTCAAATTACTTTACGGCAAATGAATTTTTAAATGCGGTGGACGCGGCGGCGGTCTATGTCAACGCCTCCACCCGTTTTACCGACGGGTTTGAGTTTGGACTGGGCGCGGAGATCGGCATTTCTACCCAGAAAATGCACGCCCGCGGGCCTATGGGGCTTGAGGAGTTGACGAGCTTTAAATATGTGGTGTACGGGACGGGACAGATTCGATAGAACACAATCAGGGGAAGCTGCGGTTGCGGCTTCTACAAGCATAGTATAAAACTCCCGCTGCGGACATCTTGCCCGCAGCGGGAGTTTTATACTTTATGCGTAGCTGAACAGCACAGGATCGGAGTCTACCTGCTCAAGCATTTTCCAGTCAGGATTTACCCTTATCCCTGTCCACTGTTCACTTCCATCTGCGCTCAGCTCATAGTAGTGGGAGTTTGTGGACTCCTGCACATCATAGTAGTACCATTTTGTGTGATCCATATTGTCTGACCATGTCACCATATCTGAATAGAGGTCATCGTCATCATCAATATGCCGCTCCAGCACACGGTTGAGCAGTGTCATGACTTCAGCCCTTGTGATATAAGTATCCGGGCGGAAGGTACCGTCTTCATAACCCGTGATGTACTCCAGCCGCGCGGCTTTTTCAATGTCCGCCTGGGCCCAGTGTCCATCGACATCGCTGAAGGTGACGGTATTGGTGCCGTTCTCTGTGGCAAACCGGGCTGCGAGCGATGCAAACTCTGCCCTTGTGATATACGCGGATGGACGAAAGCTCCCATCAGCGTAGCCGTTTACAATGCCGGCTTCCGACATGGTAGATATGGCGTTATCGGACCAGCGGGTAGCTGCCACATCGCTAAAGCTGTTTGACTGCGACCAATATGAGATACGTGAGTCATTCGTCAGGAGCCGGAAGAAGATTGTGGCCGCTTCTTCCCGTGTGATGTTGTTTTCAGGCCGGACATCCCCTTCCGGGTAGCCTATGACATAGGAAAAGTGATTCTCTTTGTCGAGTGTGGGCTGGTTGCCGCCGCCGGAAGCTGATGTTGTCCATACCGCGTACAGATCCGCATTTTTTGCCGGCATGGTAAAGGTATCTCCTGCTTTGTATGTTGCAGTGCCGTCTTCCACCTCGCTCCAGCCCAAGAACGTGTATCCGGATGGCGCTGTAAAGATGCTGCCGCTTTTTACGGTGACAGTCGTCCCGGCGCTGATGCCGCTTGTCACATCGTCGGCTTCTCCCAGCGTGGTGTTCGGGTGATAGGTCACTTTATAGGTGATGCTGCCACCGCTGCCGCCGGTAGACGTTTTTGTACCAACCACGAGGGGTATGGGAAACGCCCTGGCCTGTCCACCTTCGACCGGCAGAAGGGTTGTCGTGTCATTGGTCGGATACGCCTGCCCGTAGACAAAGCCGGAGGCGTCCGTCTGGAGCGTTACCCTGTATGTAATATACACTGTTTCTCCAGCGCTCAAGTTGAGGCCTTCCACCGTTACCGTGCCGTTGCTGTAGGTAGCCGTGACCCCGTCGAGCAGCGCGTTGTCCGATGCGGCAAGCTTAAAGTCCGCGCCATCCTGTGTGCCTGTCTCAAACTGGATGAAGTCCGGCCCCATCGGGTCTGTGATGGTTCCATTTTGTATGGAGTCGGTAATTGCACCGTAGATTTGTGTGGACAGCACGTCAATCAGGTCATCTAAATTGCTTACATCAAAATACGTGCTGCCCTCCATCCCATCACTGGATATGTTTTTTAATACATACTCCGCCTGGGATCTTGTATAAAAGGGCGAACCGAATGCAAACACCGGGCCGGTAAAGTTGGCTCTGGCATTATAGGGTGACATAGTAGTGGTAGCACCATCAACATATACGTTAAAACTAAAACTGGCGCTTGATACTATGCTTGGCATTGCACCGACATAGTCCTCCAAATGAAAGTCTTTTGTAACAAGCTGCACTTCAATTTCGTATTTAGCGCCGACGGGAACCGTTTCCTTGTAGTCGGCTCCGGTGCCGGCCCCTCTGGTCAACATGTCACTGTAGCTGTAAACCCCCGTCTCCGTACCGTCAATCGTTACTGTGCATCGGGAATCTGCGGAATTCGTCTCAAAGAAATCTTCCAGACCGCTCGGCAGTTTGAGCACCATTCCAGCTTTTATAGCGGCCGTACCGGTATTGGTACAGCTTGCATATAACGTCAGCGTCTCGTTGGGTGAAATGATTCCATCCGGATTTGTTTCCGTCCAATATGCCTCCGGCTCGTAGCCTCTCAGGGACATACTCGTGGAGAAATCGCCGTTATAATAACCCTCAGCAGCCGCACTATCAGCGAGCAAAATGCCTACACTATATACCGTGTTTTTGTCCGAGGCCGCTTTGAAATCAAGGATCTGGCCTATCGTGGCATCGCCGTGATTCGTGATCGCTTTGCCCCCAACTTGATATGCCTCGTCTACTGTATAAAAATAGGAAGCAATCGACCCTATGGCACTCGGTCCTATGGTTGTACCGTAATCAAACCCTGTGATTTTGTAGCCAGAAAACAGGCCCGTACCATAATCCTGCACTGCGTCATCCGTTACGTCCGCCGCGGACGTTGCCACATAAGAGTATGAGGGCACGCCATCACTGAGCAGAATGATGACATGCTGATGCCCGTCTGTGCTGTCAAAAAGGCTTTCCGCCATTTTGAGCCCATCCTGGGTAAACGTCATTTCGTTTATTAAATATGTCTGCGCATTCATAAAATTCAGAATGTCTGTTTCATCATTTGTCAGCGAGAGCACATTGCTGGCCGTATTCCCGTACCCGACAGCGCCAATCCTTACGTTTTCCGTCGCATGCAGCGTGTTTTCTACAAACGTTACAGCGCTCTCCTGCAATGCCTGAAAGCGGTCTCCCGCCATGCTGTTGGATTCATCCATGACCAGAACAATGTCCGTCGGCGGTTCCTCCGCCTTGTTTTTCCCCGTTACTTCCAGTGTAATGTCATACTGATTTTTTGTGCCGGATACATGCTCGGCATACTTGTTCAGGATAGCGTCGTCATATTCAACCCCTGCATCCCCTCCAGGCTTCAGATTCTCTGTGTCTGCTGCAAACACGGATAACTGCATACCGCCTGCAAGCAGGGCAACCGCTACAACTGAGCTCAATACTCTTTTCAAAATTCCCATTTTCCCTGATCCAATCCCTTCCGTTCAGATTTATGCAATCTTAACTCATTTAGTCCATAATTGCAATTGTCAAAGCGACCAAATTTGTCGGTTGTTGTCACTATAACGCGTTTTTCCGCGTTTGCGGCTCCACCTCAGATTTATGCCTGCATTTCAATGGCGCGCCCTTCCGAGAAGAACCAGAGGATACAGTGGGCAACCGGTTTCCCTGTCATAGCCGCAAGCGCCTCGGCATAGGCGGCAAGCTGGGGGCGGTAGTCCTCTGCGCGCTGTTCGACGGCGCTGCCATATACGTGGTCGGTTTTGAAATCGACCACAGTGATGCCGTCCGCCTCCTCCATGAAGCAGTCAATCACGCCCTGCAGCATGATCTCCTCCCCCTCCCCCGCTTCGGGATAGTATTTCCGGGCCGGGGTCAGGATGGAAAACTTAAATTCACGGCGCAAGGAGGTGGCATGTTTCACCCGTTGCCCAAGCGCGGAGGAAAAGAACGCTGCAATCTGTTTCGGGTTGACCGCCTCCCGCTGCTCCGGAGAGAGGAACTGCATCGCCTGCAAATGATCCAGCTGCGCTGCAATTTCGGACTCGCTTTCCGCCTTCGCGTAATCGATAAACTGCATCGCAAGGTGCAGGGCCGTCCCCTGTTGCGCGGCGGTCAGGCCCAATGCCTCCTGCGCAAAGCGGGGGCGGGCGGGTTCTTTTTGGCGCGGCGGCTTCGGCGCTTCGTCGGCGATCTCCTGATCCAGCATTCTCCCCTTGAGCTGGGTCACCGTGAGCTTCGACGGAATGCTCTCTACTGCCGCATAGGGGTACTGCCACCGAAATCGCGTTGCGATCTTCTCCGCATCCTCCATCGTCTCCGACTCAGCTTCGGGCGTAATGGCGCGTGGCGGAAGGGGCTCCGGCGCGGCACATGCTTCCCTGCCGATCCACCGGATATCCCACGGGGTGCCAAACGTGTCGTCACAGCCAATCCACGCCATACCTGCCATATTGCGCAGCTGTGCGGCCTCCGGGCGCGGCAGGACGGAGAGCAAAATCCACTGCGCCACGTTGTTGCAGCCGAGCAGTGCCTGCGGCTCGACCGGGCATCCCGCGTCCGGCGCAAGCTTTTGCAGATCCTTTGCCCCCTGCGACAGGGCACAGACAAGCACCAGCTTCTCTTTCGCGCGTGTCATAGCGACATACAGCAGGCGCATCTCTTCAGCCAGCATCTCGCACTCCAGCTGCCGCGCCACCGCCTGCCGCGCGATGGTTGGGTATGCTACCATGCGCGCGGCGTCCAGACCCTTTGGGCCAATGCCCAGTTTGGGGTGGAACAGGATGGGGCTGGTGAAATCTTTCCGGTTGAATTTGCGCACCAGTCCGCACAGAAACACCACGGGGAATTCCAGGCCCTTGGAATGGTGAATGCTCATCATGCGTACGCCGCCTGTGGTTCTCCCTGTGGACGGAAGGGGCGGCTGCTTCCCGGCAGTCTGCAATTGGTCGATGTAGCGCAGAAAGCCATATAGTCCCCGCTGTCCCGTGGCCTCCGCGCTACGCGCAAGCTCCGCGAGGGCCAGCAGATTCTCCTGCCGTCTCTCCCCTTCCGGGAACATGCCATAGATGCCGAGCAGATTTGTCCTGTCGTAGACCTCCCAAATCAGCCGGTAGCAGTTCCAATCCTGCACGTGAAAATGCATTTTCTCCAGTTCCGTTAAAAATGCGGCGCAGTCTTCCGCGCCACGCGCCGCGCTCTGCTCCACCGCCGTGTAAAAATCTGTGCCCTCCTCCGCCTGCGCGCGCAGCTCCGCCAGTCGATCCGCCGAAAAGCCCCAAATCGGGGAACGCAGCACAGAAATCAGCGGCACATCCTGCCTGGGGTTATCCATGATTTGCAGCAGCGCAAGCGCGACAGAAATCTCGGTCGCGGCAAAGAAGCCGTCTCCGCCCTCCGCCTGCCATGGAATATCCTGCTCGCCAAGGGCGCGCGTATAGTACGGCAATTGCGATCCTGGGGCGCGCAGCAGGATCACAATGTCGGACGGCGTGACGGGGCGCATGCCGCCCTGCCCGTCGGTACAGCGAAAATCCTCATCCAGCATACTGCGGATACGGCGGGCGGTAAACCGCGCATCCTGCAGGTCGCGCGTGGGGTGCTCCTCTCCCTCCTCCGGCTCGGGGACTTCCCCCTCATCCTTTAAATTCAGGACATCCAGCTCCACCGCATAGCCGTCTTCGGGCGGGAATGCCGCCCCGGGGTAGAGGGCCTCGTTTTCGGTGTAGTCCATCTCACCGCATGCTGCCGACATGATGTTGCGGAAGATATCGTTTGCCCCCTCCAGAACCTCCGCTCTGGAGCGGTAATTCTGCGAGAGAATGATGCGCCGCGGCTCTCCCTCCGCGGCGTCTTTCAGGTCGCGAAAGGAGTGATATTTGTCCAAAAAGATACCGGGGTCGGCCAGACGAAACCGGAAGATCGACTGCTTGACGTCGCCGACCATAAAGAGCTTCCTTCCGCCATCGGAGAGGGCGGAGAATATCTCGTTTTGTACCTCGTTGGTGTCCTGATATTCATCCACCATAATCTCTGCATACCGCGCGCTCCAACGCGCGGCAAGCTGCGCGTCCGACCGCAACAGGCGCACGGTGAGGTGCTCCAGATCGGAAAAATCCAGCAGCCCGCGCCGGTTCTTCTCCTTTGTGTACGCACGCTCCAAATCATCCAGGAGCGCGACGAGCGCGCGTATGGCGGGGGCCATGCGGTTCAGGTCGCCGAGCAGCTGGGCGCTGGAATCGGCAAAACGGCCCTCCATTTTTTTCATTCGCTCGGCACAGTTTTTGCGCACGACCTTGAGATGCTCGGCCTCCGCGGTACACTCGACGCCCTTCTTGCTCCCTGCGCGCGGGAAGGCGATGGGAAGCGCATCCCGCGCCGCGTCCCAGCCTTTTTCCGCAGCGGCGAGAAAGGCGCGCAGACGCTCGATGGTGGTTTCAATACTGCCCGCATAATTTGCAGCAAGGATATCGTCGCACGCCGAGAGCTCCAGCATGGCCTCCATCCGCTTGCACCAATAATCGGCCTGGTGCGCCGCGTCCTCCAGAATCACCTTGCCCCACACGGTTTCGGCGGCGTCCCGCTGCCCCACGGCGGAAAACTGCTCCGCCTGTGCCTGTAGCCATGCGGCGGGATTCGGATGGCTCTGTACCTGCGCGCGTATTTCCAGCGCAATGCGGATGAGCTGGCTGTCGTCCCTTCCGGCGGACATGGTGTCCACCAGAAGGGCAAATTCCGGGTCGGATTCAATCTGCTCATACCGCGCATCCAGCACGTCGGTGAGCGCGTCGCGCAGCAGCAGCTCGGATTGTTGCTGGTCGCAGAGGGCGAAATCGGGGCTGATGTCCAGCAGATGCCCGCACTCCCGCAAAAATACGCCGCAGAAGGCGTGTACTGTGGAAATTTGTGTCTCAAATACCCGTGTCGCCTGTCGGCGCAGGTGGCGGTCCGTCGGATTGCGGGCGATACGCGCGCTCAGCTCCTGCATAATTCTGTCCCGCAGCTCTGCCGCCGCGGCTTTGGTATAGGTGATCACCACAAAGCGGTCGATATCAAGCCCTTCGCGCGTCACACGGTCCAAAAGCCGCTCCACCAGCACACGGGTTTTCCCGGAACCGGCGGCCGCGGAGACCAGCAGCGCGCCGCCCCGGCTGTCCACGACCGCCTGTTGCTGTTCACTTAGCGAAACGCTCATCGGTCACCCTCCTGTTCTGTACCGCGCGCAGGCAGGGTTTCCCAGAAAGTCTCCTCGCGCATGGACGCGAGATAGCGCGTGTGATCCGCGCCGTTTCCGTCTTCAAAGTGGCATGCGGCTGCGTAGTCGCACCAGTGGCAGGCGTTGTCCTCTTTGCTGCGCCAAAATGGGTCGGCCACGATGTTCCCTGCCGCAAGCTCTGTTCCGATCTCCTGTAAAATACGCTCGGTGTGCGCGCGCAGCTTCCCCATCCGCTCCATACCCACCAGCGCCGAACCGCTGATGGCGCCTGTTGTCTTGCTCAGGCGCACGGGTAAGAAGCGGAAGTTATCTTCACCGATATGCTCCATCGCCGCGAGTACGTCAGGGTCATCCAGAATCAGGCCCTTCCGGCACAATTCCTTGTCCACCTTCCGCTGTCGCTCCGCGTCGGTCATGGCACTACTCCCTGCGACCACCGCGTCCCGCGCAGGCAGATAGAGTACCCCCGCCGGGACAATCTCCTTCCCATAGATTGTTCCGCCTTTTTCCTGTAGGGTAAAGAGATAGAGCAGCATTTGCATGCCCATGCCGTTCCAGATGTCGGTCAGGTTAAAGGACTTGCGCCCCGTCTTATAATCCACCACCCGCAGGTAGAGCTTGTCCCCCTTCACCCAGCCGTCCACGCGGTCGACAAAGCCGGAAATACTGACGGTAAGCCCGTCCTGCTCAATTTCTACCGGCGGCAGATCGCCTTTTTCGTGAAAGCCAAGCTCAAAGGAGAGCGGGGTGAAGTCGGACGCCGCAAGTTCTTCGGCGACATTCTCCACCACCGCGTACACCGATTTGGTGAGCCGCCGGAACAGATAGCGAAAGCGCGGGGTCTCATCCTCCAGCCCGCCCAGCTCCTCTGAGACATAGCGCTCCACCACCGACTGCACGAGCGCCCTGTCCGGCGTTAATGTCGTGCGGAATACGTGCTCGAGTATGTAGTGAATAAACGTGCCGTATTCCGGCGCCTGAAATCCGGCGGATTTTCGTGCCTGCGCCCGCAGGCCATACTGCATGAAATAGGAAAAATGGCACGCCTTGTAGCGGTCCATGCGGGACGCGGACATCGGCACCCGCACGCCGTAGAGCGCCTCCGTCATCGGGCGGGTCAGCGCGCCGCGCCCGGGGGTTTCACGGCACCGATTCAGCCGCGCCGCCTGCGGGGCGTATTGCGGTATTTGCGCGAGCGCCGCATAGACGGCGGGGATGCGTCCGGCAAGTTCCAGCGCCGGACGGGGCGCGGCAAGGCGCGGCAGAGGAGCGACAGATGTATCTGTCGCCAAAGACGGAAATAACGTGAGTAGCTGCCGCACCAAAAAGCAGCCCTGCCGCTCCGACCCATCACCCCCTGCGCGCGACCAGCTGAGGGAAAAATGCGACGACGGCAGTACGCAGGTTTCATACAGGATGGTCATCTCGCGCGGCAGCTTTTCCCGCGCCCCCGGCGCAAGCTCCATGCCAAAGGAGGCGAGCAGCGTGCGGTCGTCCTCGTTGAGCAGCCCCGGTACTGGATTGACACGGGGCACCGCGCCGTCGTCCGCACCCAGAAAAAACAGGGCGCGGCACGGCTTGTGCGCAAGACGCGGCATTTCGCCCGCCTGCACGCGGTCAAGGGAAACCGGAATGCTTCCCACGTCATATTGCGAAAGCACCAGCGTAAAGAGCCCCGCGAACTCCTCCAACTCCATCGGCGTGTCCGCCAGAATGGTCACCGCCTGATCCAGCGCCCCGCAGACAATCTCCCAGAGCTGAAGATATTCCTCTGAGAGGGCGAGCTCGCCCCGCGTTTCCAGCGCCCCGGCACGCGCTGTCAGCCTGTTTGGAAAATCAATTTCAATTAAAAACTGGTAAAACGCAAGCGCATGGCCGCGGCCCGTCCTATCCTTGCTCCGCCGCAAACGCTCCAGCGGCTCGATCAAGGCGCGCCGCGCGGTATCCAATCGCGTAACCAGCGCTTGGTCGCGCTCCGTCATCGGCAGGCCAAAGCCCTGCGGATGCATATTCCAGATCGCTTTCTGCGTCCAGCGGCTACCGCGGATCTCCCACTTGTACGAATAGTTTTCCAGAAGCTCACAGTCCTCCCGCGAGAGACCGGAAAGTCCCGTTTTCAGATAGGTAATGACCTGCTCATAGTGATAGCCGCCTATCACCGCGCTCAGCGCGGCGGCAAGAAACGCCATCACCGGCTTGTCCATAATATCCTCCATCCGGCTGAGGAATAGCGGTATCTCGTAGCGCGAAAAGATCATTTCCACGAGCGATGCGTATTCTGCCATGTCACCCGCCGTGACCGCGATATCACGAAAGCGGTACCCTTCCTCCCTTACCAGCCGTAAAATTTCAGCCGCGGCATATTCTACCTCCGCGTAAGGTGCCGGTGCCTCATAGAGACGCAGGCCCTCTGCCTCGCCCTGCCATACTGCCGCATCCTGAGAAAAAAGTACGCGCTCCATGTGGGAAAGGGCGGACACCTTCTCCCGCCGCGGCTGCTCGAACGGTATGATTTCATATCCCGTTCCGGCGCGCGACGCAAGGCGGACGAGCTTTGCCGCGGTGCGCCGCGCGGCGGAGAAGATACCGGTGCCATCCTCGGTTTCCTCCGCCTGGTCACACGTGAGGGAGACCGTCACATGCGCCGCCTGTTCCAGTAGCCTTACAATCACCGCCTGCTCCTGCGGTGTAAAATCGGTAAAGCTGTCCAGATAGAATTCCTTGCCTCTCGCCCAGCCGGATGTCGGAAGCACCCCCGCCAGCCGGTTCAGACGGTCGCGTGGATCCGCGCCCTGCCGCGCGGTCAGCGCGTCATAGGCGCCGAAGATCAGGCCCACATCCCGCAGTTTCTCACCGGATGCGCCACTCTCCTCCCCCGCCGCAAACAGCGCCTGCGGGGTGACGCAATAGCTTTTGAGTTCATCCACCGTTGCAAGCATACCCTGCAAAAACGCGGGCTTGCGGGAGGTTGCGGAGAATATCCGCAACTGATCGGACACGGACTGCACGGCAAGGCGCATCAGCAGCGTCCGGCCGCCCTGATCAAGCGTTTCCACCGCCAGACCGCCGGAGACGGCAAAAACCCGCCCCGCCAACCGGCTGAAGGAGAGTACCTCTGCATATTGCGAGACGGCACTGCCGCCCTTCCGGCAGAGCGCCCGCTCTGTATCATGGGAATACTGCTCAGGTACAATGACAATCTGCATACATGTCCGATTCCGTGCGGCAGCGGACAATATGTAGTCTGTTTTTCCGGTTCCGGACCTTCCCAGTAACAGTGTTAGCACACATCTCCCTCCTTTTGAGGATATTATAGCACATCAGGTCGAAAAGGCAACTGCGTGGCAAATAGAAATCCCCCGAAACGCAACAGCGTCCGGAGGTTAAAACGTGTAAAATGAACACGTGAATATTTGGTCTGCATCCCCGCAAAAGGCAGTTGCCTCATTGCGGGGAGCAGTGAAAGAGAGAAATGAGAAAGAGAAGAAATAAGATGTTGTTCAGTTTCCTGACATCAATAAGGATACCATGTTTACCCATATTTTGGTGTACAAATTGAAAAAATACTATGAACAATTTATGAATTAGGCAAGGGCTGCTCAAAGTGAATATGCAGGTGGCGCTTATTATCGGTATCCAGCTCCACCAAGGCTGTCATGTAACGTGCGAAAACACCTCATAAATTTCCCAGCGGGTTCCCCCTGCCGCTGGTATATCCCATTGTACAATAATGTCATTCAACAAAGGGATCAACTCTTCGCTGCGGGTGATCTGGATAGTAGCAGGTATATCATTGGTATACAGTTTGATCCCGTAGGGAATAGAATCAGTTATATTCTTCATATCTGTATACAACAGTTCCAATATGACGGCCTCCTGTTCGTCTATCACGCCATCCGTAAAGGTGGAATCATGGGCCGGATATCCAGCTTGACGCCTTCCACCAAGCAGCCACCAGCCAATATTTTCAAATTTATTTTCGATACTGCCGAGAGACCCGATGTCTTCATAGTTGGAAATCAGATCGACATAGTGATCAATTTTTTCGAGATTCCATGTCACCTTAAGCAGCGCCTCTTGCCGTTTCTCCAACGCAAGTGTCTGATCCCGCATGCGGTCGATATCTTCTTGCACACTGTATGCCGCTGACCTTATGACGTATACACAACTCCCGTCAATTCTATCGATTACTTTTGTACGGTTCACGCCATAAAGGATGCAGCAGAAAAGCGCGATAGCCAGTATTACAATGATAGAGAAGAATATTTTTGTTGTCTTTGCTGTCGTCATCGCGATTACCGCCTTTTGTTTTATTGACGCATTTTTTTGAATTTTACGAGTAGTTAAATGTGACCTTCCAGTTATAGTCATAGTCAATTTGATCAAACGATAACTGGCCAGTAAGCACAAGACGATCCTCACGCGCAAGCAAGTAGGCTTTCTGGCAATCCAGTTAAATAGAGCGTATCAGGTCTCCATAAGTGCCAACTTGTTCTTCTGCAGTTTCACCGTACAAAAGCACTCCTCTGTTTAGACTTTTATCATCTGCATTAATCGATATAATGGAAGTCGTGGCAGAAACCATAGAAGATAAAAGGGCAGCCCATAGCGCTACTGGTATGTAAGCTGCAATTACAACAGCCGCATTACTGGCAAGTACTAAAGCTTCCTGTGATATGCTGGAGACCTTTCCGGTTGTTTCAATAGATTTGAAAAAAATTGCGGTATCGGGATGAGCGGCATCCATTATTTGCACATTGTGATCAGTATCTTTATATTACTGATTTTAAAACCCGCATCATCAAGATAAAGCAGAACACCTCCCGCACCGTTATATTGAGCTATCAAACTGTTCATGATTTGAACCTGGAAGTATGGCTTGCCCAAATTAGTGTTTTGTTCATTTTGGTCATAGGCTTTGGTATATTTCACAAGAGTGATTTTGGTAAAATAGTTCCCATGCACATCTTGGTAGTTATGCTTAAATGTACGGTAACTGAATACTTCATCATCGTCGTCGTCGCCGGAATAAACACCTGGAAGCGTTTCGATTTCCATACTGGTTTCAGTAAAAAACTCTGGCGCCACTGTAAAATCCAGATCAGAAAGCCATAATAATCTGTTATCATTATCACACTCTCTGATTCCGTTCAGGAGTGTGTTCAGCTGAAAAAAGCTAAAGTCCTTGAGTTCTTTGAGCTCTTTTTTGGGGGGATCCGAAGAAATCGCCGCATAAGTGGACACAAGTTGAGCAGCGGATGCACTAGTATCTGAGACGTCACTGATCTCACCGCTCCCCTCTACTTTCAGATCTAATTTCACCAGCAAATTATTATAATCACCTCGGGAATTTCCGGATATAAAATTAGTCCGTGCAGTCTGTGCATAGGTATTAATACAGTTATAATTACCGCTTGTTATCTTGCCGGTGATTTGGTGTGTCATATTTTGGAGTTTATCGAATACTGTGATGGATAGGCTGATATCAGAATCTGATGCCTTTTCTACCCTTGCATCCGTTATCGTATAGTTGCTATTATTCTCAACAGCGAAGTCTCCCACGATACGCCTTCCGGAATAGGCACCACTGTCAAATGGATAGAATCTTCCGTTTATTTTCAAGATACTAAGCCCATTGCTTGCATTTGGTTCTATTGTAATAGCAATGTCGCCTGTTTGTGCTGCGCTTAAGCTTATATCCCCTGTTGTACTATCGTTTTCCGAAGTAATGGTTACTTGCTGATCCAATAACTGAGTTTCTTCCAACGGATATGTACCATCCGCATTGACCCCTGATGTCAAAATGCCCGCATCATCCCAGCCCTCTCGTACCGCCGTTGTCCAAATTTTAACGGGCTCCTTTTCCAGGTCCCGGCCGGTGACATCCATGGAAATCGTTCCGGTGTAAAGAATTTGGGGCGCACCGTCATAGGAATAATAGATGGATGCGCCTGGGGTGTCGCAGGCAATGGAGATTGAAAGGGTACCCCCATCGTCGCTGGGTGTCATGGTTACGACAGGCTCTGCAACCGTCCCCTCGGACGGGATATTTGGTGCATCCACCATATCCAGTCGGATGTTATAAATCCACTTGAAATGATCATAACATGTCCGGTGTCCAGACATCAAATCCGCTTCGGTCATGGGGATGACCAGGCGCAGCGATTGCTCATCCGAGAGCATACCATCCAAACAGCCCGCGGCAACGCCGCCGTTTGCCGCGATATATCCGGCAAGTCCCAGTTCTCCCCATGAGTCATCATTTGTATCATTGAAGGCCGTCCGGCCGGACAGCCCCGTTGTCCCCAGAATCACTGACGACTCTGTACCGGCTTCAAATACGGCTCGTTTTTCGCCATAATACGGGTCGTTGCCTTGAGATGTTTGATAATATGTATCCAAGTCAAGCCCTTGACCACTATCATATTCCCACTCTTGCTTCCAACCGGAATCGGGATCATAGAGTCCTTCAAAGTAATAGCGCGGTTCTCCGTATAGCGCATCATAAGTCCATGACCTGTTATATATTCCGCCGCCATCTGTCGCACAAAACCGCATCACATCATTGCCTGCATAGGTCAGGTTGTGGGCACCTTGCATTGTTGCGTTCGCGCTTACATAATCCACCAGCTCCGGCAGGGTGATACCTCTTGCCTCCACGTACTGGGTCGTTGGGAAATTATCCGTAGTGGATGCATAATAATTGATATCGCCATTGTCGGGCTGACCGTGGGAAATTGCCTTGAGCTCGTCAAGCTCTATGACCTTGAGCAGGACGCTTTTTCCCTCCGCATTTAACGCGTAGAAAAAGAGGTTTTCACACTTGGCCGATTCAAGTGTTTTGGCCTGAGCCATCTGTGGAATCAGCTGTAGCATGAATACAGCCGCTAGCAAAGCGCCGCAAGTTCTTGTTGCTTTTTTCACTTTCAATCACCTTTCTCTTTCATCTTACCAAATAAAAAAGAGCACTGTTTCACAAAGAACAGCGCTCCTAAACACCCCAAATGGTATACGAGCGTCCCACAATTGCAAAATAAATGTGATCGATTTCAGCTCCATGGACGAACCATTCGTCTTTAGGAATTCTCAATGAAAGAGACAAGATATGTTTTTTCCTTAATTGGAAAAATATTTATTTTATATTATCAGTTATATCGAAAGATGTCAACCTTTAATGTTTCCCGCTTTGTTGGACAATATTATGGTCATCGGTTTTTCCGCGTCACTCATTCAAATCCGGGAATACCTCCTCCAACGGAGGTGTTTTTGCCGCGTTGATACTTCCCCGCCCCGCGAGCGCCGCGTTCAGGCCCTGCTCGTTTAGCTGATCCGCGACAAATGCGGCCTGCTGCGCACGGAGCGCATCCATGTCGTAGTATTTCCCTCTGATATGAACCCTTGCGCATACGGTAAACTGCCCGCCCTGCGGGGTCTCTAACTCGGCCATTGCATATCACTCCCCTATCCTCCATTCTATGCCCGCATCTCCGCGCGCCATACCGCATACATAGAACGGGAAGTCCAGCTAAGAATTGTCAAGAGGAAAAGAGAAAGAAAAGCAGAAAGCCCATT